>DASYTA010000133.1:0-7598 GCA_036002745.1 Cyclobacteriaceae bacterium
ATAATGTCTTCTTTGCTTAAGTCTTTCAATTCATGATACACTTCCGGCAAGAATGAATCAATCTCTTCCTCATTCACTTCCACATGACGGACTTTGTGCACCAATCCCACAATCTTTTGTTGACATACTTCATCACCGGTAGGTATCAATACTTTTGTGAATTTCCGTTTCAGCATTTTTTCTACCATGCTGATGCGGCCCACTTCTTTTTTGGAAACAATAGCCAACGAAATCCCTTTCTTTCCCGCGCGCGCAGTCCGTCCGCTGCGATGGGTGTAAAATTCCATCTCATCCGGCATGTTCATGTGAATCACGTGAGTGATATTGTTCACATCAATGCCGCGAGCGGCTACATCAGTCGCAACCAACAATTGCAATGTCTTGTCCTTAAAGTTTTTCATCACACGGTCGCGCTGAACTTGTGTGAGATCACCATGAAGCGGATCAGCGTTATAACCATCTTTGATCAAGTGTTCCGCTATTCGCTGTGTATCTATTTTTGTACGGCAGAAGATTACACCAAAAATATCAGGAGTGTAATCTACAAATCGCTTCAAGGCTAAATACTTGTCACGCTCATCTACAACGACAAACTGATGATCGATATTTTCATTGCCCGATTGACGACCTTCCATGGTCAGTTCCTTCGGGTTGCTCATGTAGTTGTTGGCAATCTCCCGCACTTCGCGCGGCATCGTGGCAGAGAACAACCATACTTTTTTACTATCAGGCGTAGTAGATAATATTTCGTCAATATCTTCCTTGAAACCCATGTTCAACATCTCATCGGCTTCATCAAGAACAACGAATTGAACATGAGTAAGGTCAACTACTTTTCTTGAAAGCAAATCGATCAATCGACCTGGGGTGGCCACAATGATCTGTGCGCCTTGCCTTATTTTTCTAATCTGATCAGAGATGCTGGCACCACCATATACTGTAACAATGTTGAGGCGTTTCACATTTTTCATGAAACGATCAAGGTCATTGGTGATCTGCACGCTTAACTCGCGTGTAGGTGCGACAATCAAGGCTTGAGTGGCGCGGTTTTTTTCATCTACTAGTTCGATAAGTGGCAAACCAAAGGCGGCTGTCTTGCCGGTGCCGGTTTGCGCGAGCCCAACTAAGTCGGTATCGCCCTGAAGCAACATGGGGATTGCTTTTTCCTGGATGGGTGTGGGTGTTTCAAAACCCAATTGGCGGATCGCTTCCACCAGTTCCCCGGAAAGTCCCAGGGCATCAAAAGATTTCATTTAGTTATTATAATGTAAGCCGCAAAGGTAGGGAAATAAATTAGCCTGTGGTCTTTTCAGAAGTTTACCCTGAAAGATGAGGAATATCAGAAGAAAAAACGGTCGTCTATCATTACACACAACTTTTAAGCTATTAAAATCGTAAACAAGAAATAATTTGCTTAGTAGAGTTAAAAAAACAATCACTCATTTGTAGCGCCACTTTACTTTATCGTCCAGCTTTCAAAAAATGAGATTTAAAATGCTTGACAAGATAGCTAGCGCAACTATCATCTACGCAGCTCTTCTTTTTCCCAGAGTTTCTCATTGCCAATATCGTTATCGCCAAAAGGAATTTCAGAAGGGATTATACCTTTTGGCAGGCATCGGTGTTGATGGTGTGCCTTACAACTACAGTTTTGCGAAAAGAGGAAACTATCTGAACAGAGGATGGGTCGATTCTGATGGGTCTGGCGGAGGAGGAAACTCACTCTCACTTGCAGTTGGTATTCAATACCGATATTCAAGATCCATGTCTGTTGAAATAGGTGCCTTAATGAAAGGAATGTTTTTTGAGTTGCATGATAAATATTTTATGCAGGAAAATGGAATCAAAGGAAATGACTTCAATTCAAATCTAAGTGATTACAACCCCCAGGCTAATGCAGGGAATTTCATAAGCGTGTGTAGTTATTCCAGCTATTATGTAGCATTCAATCATTTTTTCCCCAGTCAAGGGCGAACAAATCTCTATGTTGCATCCGGCCTCGTGTATAACCATGCTGTGGACCCAACAGACTTGAGTACTAACTTTGCATCCACCAACGGAGAGCAACTTGATCTGAAAATTCATTACACCCCTTTCTATATCAGCAGTTTCGTTGAAGGTGGAATCAATATTCATCCAAGAGCCGACCGAAAACCGCAAGGAAGTGGTCCGATTTGTTTTATTGGCTTGAAATATTTCATCGCGGGCAATATCATTGAGGGGGACTATACTAACTCAAACAATGGGCAATTAACCTATACCGATCATGCCTACTCTGGTGGAAATTATCTGTCGTTTGTCCTAAAAATAGGAGTCGGAATTTTTTCGCATAGCACTTCAGACCTATTGAGACATGGCAAAGTCAACTACAAGAAAACCAAACGTGTTCCTATTAGAAAATCCAAACAGAATGATTCAAATACGAGGGGTTGGTAGTAACTAACATGTAAACAATGTAGAGACCAATGCTATAGCAACAAACAATTTTCACAAACGATTGATCCTGCTCTTCACACATATATTCTTACACTCAGCAAAGACCAACTAGTCTTCTGGCTATCTTTATATAAAATTTCTTTTATGAACTTCGTTTATATTTTAGGGCTTTCAGCAGGAGTATGCACCACAGTGGCCTTTTTACCTCAAGTCATCAAAACCTGGAAAAGCCGCTCGGCGAAAGACCTTTCACTAGGCATGTTTTCACTATTTTGTTTTGGGGTAATTCAATGGCTTGTGTACGGGATATTCCAAAAGGATGTTCCTGTGATTGCCGCCAATCTTATCACGCTGATACTTGCCTCTACCCTCTTGGTGTTCAAGTTGCGCTTTAAAGATTAGTAAGAAATTGCTTTTTCTTATGAACAACTTTAATTAGCCATCCTCTCAATATTTCTTTTTTGAACACATCAGTTCAACTGATAACGCAAAGACGAATTCCTCCATCATCATAACAAGCTCTAACCATTTTCTCCTTTTCTTCCACCAATATCTAAGTCAAGTCTACCAATTTCTAATTGGCGGTTTTCTAATTTGAGTTGACACTATAGATTCGATTCAAATTAAAAAAATAACTATGACAACAGCATTCACACTACTTTTCAGACCTGAAGACTTAAAACGTCTGTTAGATCAAAGCCCTGATAAGATCGTTATCACTTGCGGACTCGAATCTGAGACAACGCTATCCGGTGATAAAGTTGGTGCTTTCAAAGCAAGAGCACGCAGCTTTTTTAAAGAAGCTAGACCAGAAGTTTCTGGTGTACTTAACTTCTACGTCCCAGGTTGCCCAATGCCCCCATGTAAGGCGGGTGAAGAAATCTTTTTTCCTGAAGATGAAAATCAATTGCATGTTTCAGGCATGCTGGAAAATTAAGAGTTCTAAATTATCAATAACCTTAAACCCCAATAACTATGACAAATGCTTTCACATTACTTTTCAGGCCTGAAGACTTAAGACGTCTTTTAGATCAAAACCCAGACAAAATTGTGATCACTTGTGGACTAGAATCAGAAACTACTTTGTCCGGCGATAAAGTTGGTGCTTTCAAAGTAAGAGCACGCAGCTTTTTTAAAGAAGCTAGGCCAGAAGTTTCTGGTGTACTCAATTTCTACGTCCCGGGCTGCCCTGTTCCTCCATGTAAGGCCAATGATGAGATTTTTTTTCCGGAAGATGAAAACCAATTGCATGTTTCGGGCATGCTAGAAAATTAACAGTCTTCAGAATTTTCAATAACCTTAAACTCAATAACTATGACAACTGCATTCACACTACTATTCAGACCTGAAGACTTAAAACGTCTGTTAGATCAAAGTCCAGACAAAATTGTTATCACTTGCGGACTCGAATCAGAGACTACGCTGTCCGGCGATAAAGTTGGTGCTTTCAAAGTAAGAGCACGTAGCTTTTTTAAAGAAGCTAGGCCAGAAGTTTCTGGTGTGCTCAATTTTTCCGTCCCCGGCTGCCCCAGACCTCCATGCAGCTCTTTTGACGAAATCTTTTTTCCTGAGGATGAAAACCAATTGCATGTTTCGGGTATGCTAGAAAATTAAGAGTTAAAAGAGGCTCCACATGTTGGAGCCTCTTTTTAGAACTCGATGAAATTATCTTATCAATAAACTTAAAATCCAATAAACCATGACAACGGCATTCACTCTCCTTTTCAGACCTGAAGACTTACAACGTCTCTTGGATCAGAACCCCGATAAAATTGTTATCACTTGTGGACTGGAAGCAGAGACAACGCTATCCGGTGATAAAGTTGGTGCTTTCAAAGTAAGAGCACGTAGCTTTTTCAAGGAAGCTAGACCAGAAGTTTCTGGTGTGCTCAATTTCTACGTCCCCGGCTGCCCCAAACCTCCATGCAGCGCTGATGACGAAATCTTTTTTCCTGAGGATGAACACCAATTGACAGTATCTGGTATATCAGAAAATTAATATCCTTCAATTTGTAAAACTTTAAACCCAATTATTTATGACAACTGCATTCACTCTCCTTTTTAGACCTGAAGACTTAAAACGTCTCTTAGATCAGAACCCCGACAAAATTGTTATCACTTGCGGACTCGAATCAGAGACTACGCTGTCCGGCGATAAAGTTGGTGCTTTCAAAGTAAAAGCGCGCAGTTTTTTTAAAGAAGCTAGACCGGAGGTTTCTGGTGTACTTAACTTCTACGTACCTGGTTGTCCTCAGCCTCCATGTAATGCAGGTGATGAAATCTTTTTTCCTGAAGATGAAAACCAATTGCATGTTTCAGGTATGCTAGAAAATTAAGCGATTTCTAAATTATCAAAGCCGTCCCGTTCCGGGCGGCTTTTTGAAAAAACTTCACTTGACTATTCTTTAATGATTTCTATTTTAAATTTATATACATCAATAACCTTAAACCCAAATCGCCATGACAAATGCATTCACAGTACTTTTTAGACCTGAAGACTTAAAACGCCTATTAGATCAAAACCCTGATAAAATCGTTATCACTTGTGGGCTCGAATCTGAGACTACACTATCAGGTGATAAAGTTGGTGCTTTCAAAGTAAAAGCACGCAGTTTTTTTAAGGAAGCTAAACCAGAATTTTCTGGCGTGCTCAATTTTTCAGTCCCTGGCTGTCCTATTCCTCCATGTAAGGAGTCTACTGAGATCTTTTTTCCTGAGGACCAACACCAATTGACAGTATCCGGTATATCTGAAAATTAAATTTAACAATAACCTTAACCCAGTTTATTTATGACAACTGCATTCACTCTCCTTTTCAGACCTGAAGACTTACAACGTCTCTTAGATCAAAGCCCCGATAAAATTGTTATCACCTGTGGACTAGAATCAGAAACTACCCTTTCCGGCGATAAAGTTGGTGCTTTCAAAGTAAAAGCGCGCAGTTTTTTTAAAGAAGCTAGACCAGAAGTTTCTGGTGTACTTAATTTTTCCGTTCCTGGCTGCCCCATTCCTCCATGCAGAACCAATGATGACATCTTTTTCCCAGAAGATGAACACCAAGTGTCTATTTCTGGAATGCTAGAAAACTAAGAGATTTAAGGACTAACGAAAGCCGCTTCATAACATGGAGCGGCTTTTTTTTATCGTTCCCTATTATTTCAAAAGTATTATTTGCACTTTGGATCACCTTTAACCCTAACTACTTAAGTTGTTGTGTTTCGTAACTACCTGACTATTTCATTAAGAATATTTTCACGGCAAAAAATCTATTCTTTTATCAACATCGTTGGCCTTGCCATTGGCATCGCCGCCACTTTACATATTGCCCTTTATTTAATCGATGAATTTAGTTACGACCGATTTCAGAAGGATGGTGACAGAATTTACCGGATAGCAACTTATATCAAGTTCGGTAATAACGAAACATCCCATTGTTATTCTGACTCGAAGATGGCCGGTTGGATCACGCGAGAAGTACCCGAAGTAGAATCTGTTATCCGTTTGGCCGTTTGGCCCGCTCAATCTTTCAAGTATCGGGACAAGGCTTTTATTGAAAAAAATGTTCTAGAAGTCGACAGTAATTTTTTTTCATTCTTTAGTTTCAAACTTTTAAGCGGCAATCCTGCAAAAGCACTTTCCGAACCAAACAAGATCTTAATTACTCAGTCAGCTGCTAAAAAATATTTTAATTACAATGGACCAAAAGATGCCAGTCCCATTGGAAATATTTTATTGGTAGGTCCTACGGCTAAAGCAATGGAGGTAACGGGCATCGTTCAAGACCCTCCTGCCAATTCACACTTTCATTTTGATATGTTGGTTCCTCGTGATTTAAGGCAGGATACTGCGTATAGAAATGCGTATACCTATTACAAAATATTTCGAACTGCTGATGCCGAAACAGTCGCAAAACGATTTCCAATCTTTTATAAAAAATTTGTAGACACAGAGACTTCTGGTCCTTGGCACGATATGCTTCGCCAACCTGGAAACGACTATCATTTTTTTGCACAACCCCTATTGTCAATTCATTTAGATTCCCATCTCTTGTATGAGCTCTCTACAAATGGCGACAAAAAATATCTTTATCTATTAGGTGGCATCGCCCTATTCATCATTTTACTTGCATGCATCAACTATATAAATCTGTCTACCGCTAGAGCGATTAGCCGAGTCAAAGAAATAGCCGTCCGTAAAACAATGGGCAGCTTCTTGCAGCAACTCATCCAACAGTTTATGCTGGAGTCATACCTGTACACAGGTACCGCCTTTATCCTTTCATTCGGACTTGTCTTTTTCACGATTAATTCCTTCAACGAATTAACGGGAAAAGAACTAAGCATGCATCTGTTAATGAACCCTTCTTCGCTTCTTGGGCTGCTCGTCTTTTTTATATTAACGGGGCTGATGGCTGGCTTGTATCCTTCTTTTTATTTGAGTTCATTCAAACCAGTCGAGATATTTAAAAGCAATAAAACAGGCGGAAGGAAAAAGCAAACGACAAGAAACCTGTTAATTATCTTCCAATTCGTAATCTCGATCTCACTAATTATTTCGACGCTCACGGTTTTCAAACAAATTACTTTCATGCAATCCCAAAATCCTGGCTTTGATCGCGAAAGCATTCTCTATCTTTCAAACATCGAGAGCCTGGGTCAAAATTTGCTGGCATTTAAAAATGAAATACAAAATCAAAATGCTGTACTTTCTGCTAGTTATTCAAGTCAATTGCCTCCAGAGGTAAAAGGCGATTTTTCCTTCAAGTTAAAAGACACGGAAGAATATTATGTAGTAAGATCGCAAAATGTTGACCCTGATAATTTAAAAACTCTAGGTTACAAGCTTGCTGAGGGTCGTTTTTTTTCTAAGGAGATGCCTTCTGATTCCTTTGCCGTGGTCATCAATAAGCAGGCTGCTCGCTTGTTTAGAATTTCCAATCTCAAAAATAATCCATTATTAATGAATACCTCTGGGGTGTTGCTTGAGGTAATAGGAATAGTCGATGACTTCAATTTCGAATCATTTCGAAGTGAAGTTAAACCATTAATAATGCTTCAAGTTCGAAAAGGAGATTACGGAAGTTTTTTGGACATACGTACAATGGCCATCCGATTTAGTCCAGGAGAGACTTCGGCAAAAATTTCCCTAATTCAGAGCACCTG
>DASYTA010000134.1:0-2112 GCA_036002745.1 Cyclobacteriaceae bacterium
GTTTTCTCCGACTTTGAAATTGTTAATAAGAAGGCCGAGCATTAAAATCACGAACACTTGCCAATGTTTCGCTGCTAGAAGAAATTTCATTCTAAATAAATTTTCATAGGCAATATATTTAAATTTATTTCACCTGTGGCGGGTGACTTTGCTTAGAATAAGAACCAAGATGATATCTGCTAAAGAAATTTTGAAGCACTCAACTCAATGCTTCTCTACTTCACTGATGATCTCAGTCTTATTAAAGGGTTTGGAAAAATAGTTGTTCAACATATTATTGTCGATCAATTGTTTTATCTCCTCGGTTATCCCAAATCCGGTAAGTAAAAAAAATACTTTATCACCAAACTTGGTCTTTGCAACCTTAACAAACTCCAGGCCATCCATAATGGGCATTCTAAGATCGGTTATTACAATTTTTATCTCCGGATTGCTTACCAGCAGTTCCAACGCTTTCGCTCCGCTTTGTGCTGTCACCACGTCATAAACATCTTTGAAACTTACTTTGAAAATAAAGAGGTTAACTTCTTCGTCATCAACGTAGAGTACCTTTTTCATTTTAGTTGTTATTAAGCTTTAGTGGCAAATTTATTTTTACGCTGGTGCCCTCGTTCACTTTCGAATCAAATTTAAGTGTGCCGTTATGTTCCTTAATGATAGCGTAGGAAATTGACAGACCCAAGCCGGTTCCTTTGCCGGGGTCTTTCGTGGTAAAGAACGGTTCTAATATTTTGTTTAAGTTCTCTTTGCTAATGCCGCATCCGTTATCTACAAGTTCGATGAGTACACCGGCTTTATTTTTCGATACTATGATTTGAATGGTTCCATTTTTTTCAATTGCCTGAATGGCGTTTCCAATTACATTGGTAAATACCTGATGAAGTTTGCCAACGTTGCCGCTGATAATGACGGAATCGCTCGGGAATTGTGTATTCACTTCAATCCGATCCTTGTATTCTTTTTTCAAAATGGTAAGACAATTCTCAATGATAGCGGGGATGTCGCATTGCTCATCTAGTTGCTCGGTATTTCTGCTAAACTGATTGAGGCCTTTTACGATTTTCGAAACTCTGTCGACACCTGACTTAAGACTGCTTAATAATTTCTGAATATCAGGATCATTAATTTGTTGGTTCTCTTTTAATATTACAGATAGACCCTCGTAAGCACCCATGATGTAGTTCAACGGATTATTAATTTCATGTGCTACACCCGCCGTAAGCACACCTAAGCTCGCTAATTTTTCTGTTTGAATTAATTGTGTCTGCGTTTCTCTTAGGTGCTGCAATGCTTCATTAAGTTCTAGATTTTGCTCCTGGATGATTTTGTTCTTTTCGAAAAGAATGTCGTTGGTAGATATTAACTCTTCATTAGCAGTTGCTATCTCATCCGTTTTTTCACTCACTAGTTTTTCAAGATGGTTTTGATGTTGTTCCAACTCAAGGATAAGTTGTCGCCTCTCTGTAATATCAGTATTTGTTCCGCTCAACAAAAGAGGCCTACCTTGTTCATCATATTTAACCACTTTTCCTCTTCCCATCACCCATATCCACTGCCCATCCTTTTTTCGCATTCTATATTCAATAGTGAACGAAGTAGAATTGGCGACTGATTCCGCTATTCTTTCATTCGTTGCCTGAAGATCATCAGGGTGACATAATTTTCTCCATGATTCAGAATTCATTTTAATCTCATTGTTATCATACCCCAACATCTCATACCACCGAGGACTACCGAAACCTTGCTCTGTTTGTAAATTTAATTCCCATACGGCATCTGAGGTAGCTGCTATCGCGTTGGCGAATCGCTTTTCACTTTCTTCGGCTTTTATCCTGGCATCGGATAGCGCTTGCTCCACTTTTTTACGTGCCGTTATATCTGCTGTAGTAATCAGCAGGAAATTTTTATTACCAATAGTGATTTTTTCTCCGTTGATAATGCCATAAACGATATCCCCTTTTTTTGTTTTGAAAGCCATTTCAAGACCCTCGATCCTTCCATGAGTTGTGATGGTATCGATCATTAATTTTCTCTGTTCAGGTGTTATCCATCCTAAATCAGCAGACGTTTTTCCAATAATTTCGCCTCTGGAAAATCCTGAAAACGAAAGAG
>DASYTA010000135.1:0-17036 GCA_036002745.1 Cyclobacteriaceae bacterium
GTCAAAACAAAGCAACCCCCAATCACTCCAGTCAGCAAATGGAATGTAACCTTTTTCAATTAGGTATTCTGTTGGGTAGCCTTCAAAAATCATTTTAGTAAGTTGTGCTCTCCAAGTATTAACTGGATGTCTACAAAATGAAACTTGTGAAATATGAAGTTCATAAAAGTGTTTATGCTTCAAAAAAGTCTTGTAGTCGTCAGGCAATTTATGTCCAATTCTATCCTGTATTTCTTCAATTTCACTATCCGTAACTTTGCTATCTATCGGATGCCAAATACGCCATTCTTCTGTTTTGTCTTGGTTTGGGTCAGACATTTCTATTTCAATTTGTATTGGTAGCTTATTAAGCTCTATGTCCACCCGTTTTTTCAGGTAGGTATCGATTATACTTCTTATTGCCTGTTCTTTCATTACTATTTCTTATATCAGCAAAATCACTGCACCTTCTCTTTCACCACATTCACCACCTGTCCTTTCTGTCTTGAGTAAATACTGTGATCGTACATGGCTTCGCAACTTACCGCGGGCAAGTAGAATGAACCTGCATAGCTCGCTGTCAGCAGCACTTTGAATGTCTTGCGCTGACCAGCATTCAAATCAAAGTAAGTATAAACCCGGTCATCGCGAATATCTTGATACGTTGGCTTGTCTGCCTTGAGGCGATCTTCCGATCCTTCCAATCGCAGGTTGTTGATCTCCCAACCCGAAGGGAAGATTTGTTTCAGTGCCAGGTTTTTATAAATGCCGCGCAACCCTGGATTGCTGACCGAAACGGTTGCCACAAATTCTTTTCCCTGCTCCACATTGGTAGGGTCAATCGGATTGCCGTCCGTGTCAGCGTAAGTAACTTCCATCGTCAAATTACTGCTGGCACTTTCTTCCTGACCACGAGCAGGAATTCCTTCCGTCACCACTCGAACAAATAAAATTCCTTTGCTCTCATTGGTCAAGTTTAAATTTGACGCCTTATCAAGAGGTAAGTTTACTTGTGCTATTGATAAACCTGTGCTCGCTGAAACCTCTTTTCCATTGTACGTGTATTTGAATTTCAATTCTCCTTTTTGTTCCACGCCAGCAAAAGCACCAACCGCTTTGAGGCACCATGACACTGACTGCGTGCTCATCCAATAATTATCGTTACTTAATGAAGTAGCAATATCTTTCAGTAACTGAAATCCTTTTTCACGCTCGCCGAGCAATACCAAGGTCTCAAGAATTACGGCTTTGTCGCGCGCATCCGATCCGTAGGAATACGCCATCTCTTGATAAGGTTTCACATTTGTAGGGAGATTAGCAATTAATTTTTTCGCGGCTTCTGGTTGTCCTGCTTTCGCGTAAGCAGCCGCGAGCATCCAGCCTGCCACCGGTGGTAGGCCAGGCAATTCACGCAAGCGATTCATCGACCCTAAATCAGGATCACCCGAAAGCGCAAGCGTGTATAAACGATACGCCTGATTTAATTCACTGCTGCTGTACTCTTGATTTTTTCTCCAACCCTGCGCTTTGTTCTTCTGGTATTTTTTCCAACGCTTGATTAGATCGTTCGGAACAAAGTATCCTTTCGCTTCAGCCTCGTTTAAAAAATGTCCCGCATAGGTTGTTCCCCAACTGTCGGAGTCCTCACCGCCTGGCCAATAGGAGAATCCGCCATCGCGATTCACAAAAGTTTTCAATCGCTCGATAGCTGCTCCAATATTTTTCTGGATGGCCGATTTCTCTGCATCAGTCAGCTGCTTGATGTTCGCTAAATATAATTGAGGAAACACCGATGAGGTAGTTTGCTCAATGCATCCGTAAGGATATTGAATCAAATATTTCAATCGCTGACCTAAATTCACTGGGGGCAAACTTGATACTTCCAAGGTTGCGGAATTAGTTCCTGGCAGACCGATTGGTGCAACCGAAGCAGTCCAATTTTTTCCTGCTTCCAACACCGCATCCGTTGCTTTGCTCACCGGAGGATTTGGATTTCTGATTTCAATATTAATCACATCGGTCGCTTTATAACTTCCAGATGTGGCCGTCACTTCAATCTTTGCAAAACCGGTTGCACTCTTCACTGATAAATCAAAATCGGTTGTCATGTCTCCGATGCCCGAAAAGTTCACTGTTCGTGTTCCGCCGTTCGGCAAACTCACAGGTCCACTCACTTTAATGATCACCGATGCATTGCTGATACCTTTTTCATTCGCAAAAAGCGTAACGGGAAGTTTTACATTTTCTTCCGGGCCAAGCACGCGAGGCAATGTTGCTAACACCATCAACGGTTTGCGTACAGGAGTTGCTTTCTCTGTCTTGCCATAAGCACCTTCATATCCTGCCACCAGCATCGTCTTCACCGAGCCGATGTATTGTGGCATCGTGAATTTGTGTTCGTTCGATCCTCCATCGAGGGTGAACGGTCCAAAATATTTCACCACCGGTTTGAAGCGATTGGATTTTGAATCGTCTTCTTTCGAAGCAATTGTTCCATCACCACCGATCGCAAGCAACCGTTCAATCTTTCCACCAAAAGAACCCATTACCTGATCATACAAATCCCATGTCTTCACACCAAGTGCTTCACGCGCATAAAAGCGGGTCCAGGCATCCGGTGTTTTAAAATGCGTGAGGTCAAGCAAACCTTCTTCAACAATCGCGAGCGTGTAAGTCATCTTGCGATTGGATTGTTCTGAAACTTTTATTGTTACTTCTTGCCCTGGTTCCAACACATCTGGCATTGCAATAATCGGACTCAAATGCGTTTTTGGATTTTCTACTTGAATCGGAATGACGCCATACATTCGAATTGGTAAATCATTTGCTGTCTGGGCGTGTGGCTGCAACATCGTGACACTAACAAAAACGTTTGGTGTCATTTCCTCTGTGATATCAAAACTAAACTGATTGTCGCCCTTCTTAGTTTCGAGCCAATAGGTTTGAATGACGCGACTTCCATTTTCAACACTAATCAATGCGCGACCATTATCACTTCCCGGAATTGTAAGCATCGCTTTCTCACCAATATTGTAACCAGTTTTGTCGGATGAAAATGATAGCATCGTTGCACCATTGCTTTCGTTGCGAGCACGACCTGCCCAACCTGGCCAATCGATGTACACAATCTTCGCAGTGCTGTGTCCTGAAACCGGATCGACGGCTTTAATCAAAAATCTTCCCCACTCTGGATATTTTACTTTAAATGTCCACGCTCCTTTTCCATTTACCGTATTGACTCTGCCCGATGCAATGGGTTCAGCATATTGGCCTGTCATATAATTGACACTACCTTCTGACGATCCATCCCACCACCAGCGCCACTGCAATTTGTAGATGCTCATTTGAATTCCGCTGTGCGAGACAGGATTTCCATCCGCATCAATCGTTACAACATCTACACGATGGGTTGTATCGGTGAGCAACATGCCTCGAGCTTTGTCACCTTCCGGAACACGAATGCCGGTGAACGAAGTGTAAGGGTAAAATGGAATACTGAAATTATCTATGCTGAAGTTGCCGCTTTCCTCAAATGCTTTACCGCGGAAAATCGCGTTGAGCATTCCAGGTGCATCAGCTGAAGGCTCAAGGTTTGCATTTACAACCGCGTGACCAGTTGCGTCAGTAAAGCCGTCAAAGATTGGTTTCGGTTCAGATGTAAAGTTTTTTGTTGGATCTTCGAAAGCATACTCCGGATAGCGAGCGAATTTTGTTTCTCCTTTTGTAAGCAACACTTCAAATTGTGCTTTCAGGTTTTTTCCTGGAGCTCCATGCAACCAATCCACCTGTAAACTTCCTGAGATATTGTTGTTGGTCGTAGAAATTTTATCAACACCAAAATCCAATTTGATTCGCAAGCGATTGGGTTTTACTGTTTCAATACGAATTGGCTGCGTGAATTCCGTTCCACCAACTTTTACACGGCCAAGCCAATAACCTGTTGGTGCATCAGATGAAGTGGCCGTAGTAAATTTGTAAAATCCATTTTCGGAAGATGATTTTACTATTCGATTAGCAACTTGTCCTTGCGGATTTTGCAATTCAAAAATCACCGGATGATTGGTGGGCATCAATTTTAATTTGTCTTCCAAAATAAAACTGAGATAGAGCGAATCGCCTGGTCGCCACACACCACGCTCGCCATACAAAAATCCTTTGATACCTTGATTGACTTGCTCACCACCTACATCAAAATTGCTTAGCGACAAAGATTCACCATCCTGCAATTTCAAATAACCACGCTGGGTTCCTGACTTCGCGACCAACACGAAAGGATTTTTCTTCGATGCAATTACCGACTTACCGTCATTCCCGGTGTTGGCAGTTCCAATCAGTTGCTGTTGATAGTCGTACAACTCAAGTTGTACACCTGCTAGTGGTTGAGTCGATTTCAAATCGTTGGCAAGAACAATTGTGTTACCGTCTGCTCCGCGTTTTGCAATCAAACCGATATCTGACGCAATCACGTTCCTCATTATGTTCCTGCCTTGAGTGTAATACGCTGCATTGCAAGGATTGTCGCGCTGTTGCCAGTCGTAATCTTCTCCGTAATAGTAGTTGTCTTCATAAGAATCCCAGTAGCTGTTTTCACGCTCGCCTTCTTCATCAAAATTTTCCTGGTTGAAGCCTGATGATATTTCATCTGTGTTATCTGCTCCATCACAGGCGTAGGCGACATTGTTTTTCTTAAAACCAATCCGTATTTGATAAATCGCTCCTGGTTCTGTACTGATCAATTTTGCAAGGTCAAGTGTAAACCGATTCCATTTGCCGAGATCGGTTACTCCAGCATTTTCCAACGAAACTGTTTTTTTCAACACGGGTTTGCCTACTCTCCTCAATTCCTGGTTGCCATCAAAGTTGTTGACTTGCAAAAACTGAAGAATATTGTTCTCAAATATTTTCACCACCTGCACATTTACTGACTTCAGATTCACTGCCTCAAAAGGTAGAATCAAACCATCGCTGCTCGGCAAAATATTTCCTTTGCCTGTAAAGCGAACAGCCGGCAGCAGTTGCTCGAAAGAAATATCAAACGTTCCGCCCGTTGGCATTTTATATTCCAGTGAATTGCGAATTCCAGGTTCTATCGACATTTGCTTCGAACCCATTTGTCGCACCGGAGGAAAAACCATTACCTGGTTGTCTTTGATTTCAAAATCCAAACTGCTCAGGCCTTCAATAGAAATAAATCCTTCCAGGTTTTGTTTCTCGCTAATCGGATCAGAAAACTGAACAACCACATGTTGATTATTTCCTTGCTCAACGGAAACATTAATTACTTTGAAATCTCCTAATGCCGGAATTTCAATTTCTTTTTCTTCGTTGTGTTTTACATCCAGAACTCCCCCATCCACCGCAATACGAACACTACTGGCCTGGTCTTTTCGCTCTACGTTCTCAATAACGTATGAATGTTGTTTTCCCTCGGTAGTATGCGTCCAACTTACGGTTAGCGATTTACCTTCCTGGTTTGCTGAAAACATTTTTTCTATATCAACACTTTCGGCAAAATCGGCTGTTGTGATCGAACCCTCGATTTTCTGACGTGTTAGTTTTGTTCGCTCATAAGGACGAATATTATCAATCGTCAATTCAAAGTTTTGCGGAGTGACTTGAAAGGAATATTCAAAGATCTCCAGCTCCTTGGGAACGGCCATGAGTTTGGAGAGATAAAAAGAAACCTCATACACCTGACCTTGCCTTAAGCGACTGGCTGGCTTGAATTCGATCGTGCGTCTGTTCAACCAAAAGGCAGTGCCTTTAATCGAAGGACTGAAATCGAAAAACTTTTCAGTGGCTTCGCCGACCGCTGATGAATCGACCACATCCTTTGTTAAAACAATATGAATCGAGGCGCCCGAATTCACCGACCAAGCCGTGTAAGAAGAAATGTACTGGCTAAATGCTGGGTTTATGTAAGACGTTGTCTTTTTGCCTTTCGCGATTTTAGCGTAAAGAAAAACGCCGAGTATTACGACGATCAGACCAACGGCAATGAGACTGAGTTTCTTCCAAGAAAAATTCTTCATAGTAAAATAATGTGAGGGTTGGGGATTGAAAAGAGTTTTTAGATCTGTTTAGTCTGTTCCTACGATCAAGTTAGATACAACCATGAAATCGTCACTACCCATAAAGAACGATCCAAACTTGATAGCATTGTAAGTGTAGTTGGCTGGTAATGCATTGAACGAAGAAAATACTTTGCTCCCATTAACATATAAACTCAGTTTTGATTTTTGACGAGCAACACTAACGTGAACTTTGTTCACCAAATCTGCCTTGAGTTGATCCGTAACTAAATGCGAATCGATAATTCCTGCTTTACCGTTCTCAAAATTTTCAGCGTCAATTTCTCCAAGTGCCGTGTTGAATGCAAAATAAATTCCTGCGTTGCCCGGATAGTTCGTTTCTTTAAAATCAGCGATTTTGTCCTTTTGTGAATAGAGATAAAAAATATAGTGGACATCCTTGCTAGGCGTGGGATGAAAGATAGCATCATACTCAATCGTAAAATTTTCAGGCAGGTCACTTAATTTATCAAGTGCAAAAATTCCATTGGCTGAAATTTGGAGCCAATTTCCATCTTGCCCTTGCACAGTTCGCACTTCGCCTGAACTATTGGTGATCCAGTTGGTCGGAAATTCGCCAGTTTTGGTAGACGAAAAACTATCTGAAAATAAAATCTCAGCGCCTGGAGCAAAATCAGAAGAACTTGCCTTAGCTAACGAAACGTTTGAAGAATTACTGTCTTGTCCATTGGTTACCGGAGTATTCACAGTTCCCGTATTAGTAGTAACCGAGGGCGGAGTCGTGGTACTTGGTTTGGATTTTATTTTCCTAAAAATTTTCCCCGGCGCATTGAACACTTCATTTATACCTTGGTTGACTCCATTGTATATAGTGTTATTGGCTTTGTTGGTCATTGCTGTGCCAACCGTTTTTGACACATCCACTATCTGCGCCGCTTCGGCAAAACAAAATGTCAATAGCAAAACAGGTATGGCTATTTTTTTCATAGGAGTAGATTCTTACCCGAAGATAAGAAAATCTCAAATGAACTAGCGAGCCTGCTCCTCGTGCGCAATCACGCCATTTACAATGAAATAGATAGCAGCGATGTACGTCATCATTATCCAAACTCCCGCAGAAGAAATAGGCTGATAGAATTTATTGATCGCCAGAAGTGAATCGGACAACATAAAAAATGCAGCTCCAAAAAATACAAGCCAAAAGCTTTTTGCATTGGTTCTTCCTAATCTAAAAATTGCTTGCAACACCATCAGTGTAAGCGCGAAAGCATAGACAATCACAGGGAACTTTAAATCACCTAGTCGCGGATAAAGAACTACTACCAATCCGGTGCCAACAAGAATCACAGGAAAAGAAAGCCGGATACGTTGCGTTCCTTTGAAATTATCTTCAGGCGTCATCAAAATTCTATAAGTAAAAATTAAAATTACGTGAGCCAGTAAGAAAGACCCCAAACCCGCCATGAAAAAAATCTCATTCATCTGATCAAGAAGAAGAAAGACATCACCCAACCAGCAAAAGATAAGAGCAAGAATAAATCGTCCATTAATTGACGGAACGCTTTGACGATAAAAGGCTGCAAGGAGAATTACGAGCAGTGGTTTCGATACAAAATGCAAATTGGATAAATCGAAAATTTGTGAAACGATTTCTAACATAGCAAAAAAGAAAAACAAAATCTGAAATAAACGCCTCGGCATAAAAATTTAATTGTTTATGAGTTGCAAGGTACATTCAATATTAAATGTCTTTTATGGATATTTGAACAAATTTATTGGCTTGAATAAAGTATTAATCATCGATGACGAGGAGAACCTTCGCAGCCTTCTGGCGAGGATCGTTCAGTTGGAAGGCTATATAGTAATCGAAGCTGGTAATGCAAAAGCGGCCTTGAAAATATTGGAACAGGAAACATTTCAAGTGATCATCACTGACGTAAAACTTCCTGACGTCAATGGTGTAGACTTGACCGCCAAAATCAAATCCCTATATCCAGCTACAGAAATCATTGTGCTCACCGCCTATGGAACTATTCAAGATGGAGTAAAAGCAATAAAAAACGGAGCCTTTGATTACTTAACAAAAGGAGATCATCAAAGTAAAATTATTCCATTAGTGAGCAAGGCGACAGAAAAAGCGTTGCTGCAACAAAAAGTTAGTGATCTCGAAAACAGGTTGACAAAAAAATTCGGGTTTAATCAAATCAGTGGTTCCTCTCGTGGTATTCTTCAGGCCATTGATCTTGCCAAAAAGGTTGCTGTAACTGATACTACTGTTTTAATTCTTGGAGAGACAGGAGTTGGTAAAGAAGTTTTTGCAGAAGCTATCCATTATGAAAGTTCAAGAAAGGCTAAGCCGCTAGTTGCGTTCAACTGTAGCGCCTTCTCTAAAGATCTTCTAGAAAGTGAATTGTTTGGCCATGCCGAAGGATCATTTACAGGTGCAACAAAATCAAAGAAGGGTTTGATGGAAGAAGCACACGAAGGCACTTTGTTTCTCGACGAAATCGGAGAAATGAATATCGATCTGCAGGCGAAGATCCTACGAGTGCTGGAGTCTGGTGAATTTTATCGTGTTGGAGAATCTAAATCACGAAAAGTAAATGTGAGGTTGATTGCAGCTACGAATCGAAACCTGGAGGAAGAAATAAAAAACGGGAAATTTAGAGAAGATTTATTTTACCGTTTATCAGTATTTACGATTTACATTCCGCCGCTACGCGAACGGGCTGAAGACATCAAAATTCTTGTTAATCATTTTATCCAAGTCTTTGCCGACAAGACCAATCGGAAAGTAAACGCGATGGATGAAAATTTTCTCAAGGCTTTGAAGTCGCACCCCTGGAAAGGGAATATTCGTGAACTAAAAAATGTGATTGAGCGATGTGTAATTCTCGTAGATGGAAATCAACTTACTGCTGATCTACTTCCTTCTGATTTTAATGTGTCGCCTGATTCCAATGTTTTTGATTTGGCGGTTGTTGAAAAGAATCACATTCAAAAAGTGCTACGCCACACCCAAGGAAACAAAACAGAAGCTGCGCGCTTGCTCAACATCGGGCTCACTACACTCTATAGAAAAATTCAGGATTACAATATTACTTAGCCTACTAAGCGTTGGCTTGAAATAGCACAAACGAAAATTCGCTTCCTACTCCCATTTCACTTCGAACAGAAACAGTACCACGTTCAGCCTCAATAAATTCTTTGCAAATTGAAAGTCCTAATCCTGTTCCTTTCTTTGGATCAGACCCGGGTACTCGATAGAAGCGATCAAATATTTTTTCCAAATGTTTAGGTTCAATCCCCATACCCGAATCTTTAACGCTAAATCTGACGTGATCCTTTTCTGTTGTGCACCGGATAGTTACTTCTCCATTTTCCGGACTGTGTCGAACTGCGTTCGTTAAAAAATTAATCAGCACCCAGATCGTTTTGTCTTTATCTGCCTGAACTGAGTAAGATTTTTCAGGAATCTCTACATGCAATTTAATATGTCTTTGTTCCGCCTGGAATTTCACAGCTTCACATGCTTGTTCAATCAGGTCATTAGCAAAGACTGAAGTCAGGTTTAATTTGATGTTCCCGGTCTCTATTTGCGCCATGTCCAGTAACTCACCAGTAATTTTCATCAACCGCTGAGTCTCATCATTCACGGTTTGTACGATCCTGGATTGTTCTTCATTCAACTGACCTACACGCTGGTCTTGCAAAAGTTTAGCTCCCATTTGCAATGAGGCAATCGGAGTTTTTAATTCATGCGATATTGTTGCTATAAAATTTGTCTTCGCTAAATCCAATTCCTTGAATGGAGTAATGTTCTTTAATAAAATCACAATGCCGATCGATACCGGGTTCTTTTCGCCAGTGCGTGTGATGGAAATCGGAATAATTTCTCGCATGAAATAACTTTCCTTTCCATGAGCATAAATCTTTATCGGTTTATCCTGTTTCTCCAACGTAACGGGTGAAGCTGGACTATGTCCATTGTTTCCAAGATTATGAATAGCTATGTCCTGAATAAGTTTTCTTAACAAATCGTTGGTGACGGCAACATCGGGTGCGTAATGTCCGACTAACTCTTCTTCTTTTTTATTCAACAGTTCGATAGCCTCGGAGTTGGCAAAAATAATGTGGCGCTTATCATCAAGCCCGATCACCGGATCGTTCATCCGGTTAATGATCGTTTCAATTCGTTTCTTTTCAAACAACAAATTGGCCAGGTTACTATGTTCATACTCATCCATTTTTTCGGCCATGCTGTTGAATGCCTGAGCTAATTCCTCGAACTCATCACTTCGATTGAATTGCAACCGCTCTTCGTAATTGCGATTGGCAATCGCTTTGATACTGGCAGTAAGTTGTGCGATGGGATTCGCGATGTATCCTGGAAAATTAAGGATGAATGAAAATGAAACTAAAAAACAAATAGTAACAATGATGATCAAGTAAATTGTTGCTTGACGAGCCGTTTCGTCTGCAATTGCATTCTTCTGAATAATTGCTTTAAGATTAAGGTCATTGATCTTATGAATACTCCGACGGGTTTGGATGACAAGTGAATCACTATGACTTTTCTTTAATTCAATTACCAAATTTCCCAGTCTGATTGTTTCTTCCATTTCTCCTTTTTCCGTGACATTGCTCTCCTGCGCCTTTAAATTTTTTTCCAAATAATGAATGGCTGTTGAATCACACTTCATCGAATCCAAAGCAGCAGTCATCCCTTGCATGTATTCAATGGATTCGTAATTGGCTTTAATAATATTTTTCGCATCGTCGGAAATTTCCTTCAAATAATAAATACTGATCCCTCCAATAATCAGGATTACCGCAAACAAAAAGAAAAGGCCAAGCGATATTTTGGTTTTAATGTTCATGAAAGAATAATCACGTCAATATCTGAAGTAGAAAGTTTGTTTAATAATTGGCTAAAGAGATTCGTTCGTAAAATTATTCGCCACAAGCGAAAGTGAGGTTTGCCCACACAAACGGTGGTCACGTGCTTCTCTTCGGCCACCTTCACGATCGACTCGGTAATGCGTTTGCTTTTTATCCTGATCACTTCTGCGCCCAATTCGGTAGCCGTTTTAAAATTATTAATTAAATGTCGTTGCCTCGCCAGGTTGATATTATTTTCATCTTCATCAGGAACCTGCACATAAAGGACATACCACTTCGATTGATAGTAACTAGCAAGTCGAGCTGTCTTTCTGATCACAATCCGAGCAGTTGTTTCATTACTGCTGATACAGGCAAGAAATCGTTCCGGTCGATGCTGGTGACTAGCCACTTCCGTTTCCACTTTACGCTCCACCAATGATGCTACTTCTTTGAGTGCCAGTTCGCGTAACTGCAAGATCTTATCTGGCTGAAAGAAATTCTTTAATGCTGTTTCAACTTTTATGGCCTCGTAAATTTTCCCGTCCTTAAGTCGGGTAATCAACTCATCTACGGTAAGGTCAATGTTCACGACTTCATCAGCTTGCTGCAACACGCGATCCGGAATTCGTTCTTGCACTTCAATCCCAGTGATTTGTTTCATCTCGTCATTGAGGCTTTCAAGGTGTTGAATATTCAACGCACTGATCACATTTATTCCAGCGTCCAAAATTTCAAACACATCCTGCCAACGTTTTTCATTCTTGCTTCCCTCCACATTGGTGTGTGCCAATTCATCTACAAGAACAACCTCTGGATGTGCATTAATAGTGGACTGCAGATCCATTTCCTCCAGCTCTTTGCCTTTGTAAAATATTTTCCTCCGAGCAATAATTGGCAACCCACTCACAAGTGCTTCCGTTTCTTGCCGTTGGTGCGTTTCAATAAATCCAATTCGAACATCAATACCGTTCTTAAGCAAACTATGAGCTTCTTGCAACATGCGATACGACTTGCCCACACCGGCACTCATCCCAATATAAACCTTAAACTTTCCCCGTCTCGATTTTTTGATCAGGTCTAAAAAGTACTGTACCGATTGATCTTTATCAGCCATTAGAAACTTATTGCTAATGATGTAACAATAGAATAATTAGTATTTACCGGTGATCCATTTTCTGAAAAGATTGCATCCTTGCTTTTGAATGTTCGCCCTTCGATGCGGCACAACACATTCGCTGCTGGAGCGTAATCAAGATTAACTGAGAAACCGGAAGTTTTAAAACCATTGGGCGTATTGGTTGCAATAATTATTCCGTGCTCATCATTATAATACTCGGCTCTTCCAGCTAAAAATAATTTGTCAGTTAACCCATAACGCAGAATCAGAGCTGTGGCATACAACATATTGTAATTGCTGCTATTCTTACTTTTTTGTTCAACTCCATAATCAAAGCCTGCAATCACACCAAAGCGATTAGTTATCTGTATAATGCCGTAGAAGTTGTTGTAGTATCGCATTTGTTTTACGGAGTCAGGCTTCGTATTCCCAGCAAAAGTGCTGTAGTTTAAAGTGACGTTGTTGTTCGGCTTAAAAATTAATTGCGTTCCAAATGCGGGAGTATTATTTCCTGTTTCGCGCTGAATACGTTGCCATCCATTAACAACCAATCCTGCCAAAGTCCACTTCCCGTTGTCACTTCCGTATGTGATTTTAGCTCCACTCAAATAATAAGGAGTGTTGTCTGCAAATAAACTGCGGGTAAGATTCCAGCAATCCTTGGAGATAGCACTTTCAAAACCAATATGTGATCCGAATATACCGGCATCAATCCACAGGTTCTTCTTTTTTGAAAGTTTAACACCAGCATTAGCTTCCAGAACATTTTTAAGCAACCCTTGTTCTGAGGCATAATTGTATTGAGCATAAGTACCCGCCATCAGTGCGAGGTTGGCACGAACATTACTTGCATTATAATTTACTTTCACAAATCCAAGATTGAGATTGACTTCGTTGGCGCGGTTATAGTTATAAATAAACGAAGGCCGAACGTGATCATCTGGTTTACCAGAATCAAAAGCATAGTACACATCCACATAGCCACTCCATGTTAATGTGCCTTTGGTGGTGTCTTGCTGTGCCAACAAGCGTGTTGAAAAAAGTAAGAAGAAAAAAACAGAGATTGTTTTCATTTTATTTTAGTGTGTCAAGTGCAAGATTAAGTTTAAGTACATTAATTTTTTCAGTGCCTAAAAATCCAAGCAAAGGTCTTTCCACGGCTTGATCAACAAGGTCTTTGAGTTTGGCTTCATCCATATTTCTCACTTTCGCAATTCGCTTAATTTGTACGTAAGCTGATGCTGGTGAAATATCAGGGTCAAGTCCACTGCCTGAAGCCGTGACCAGATCTACGGGAATTTGTGATTTCTCCACACCCGGATTGTGAACCAAAAAAGTATCTATTCTTGCCTGCACCTGTTGAAGATAATCCGGATTAGAGGGCCCTTTGTTTGAACCAGCAGATCCCGCTGCATTGTAATTTACTGCCGAAGGCCTGGAATAAAAATAATTGTCGTTCTTAAATGATTGACCGATAAGGGTAAATCCAACAACCTTTCCATTCTTCAGCACCACTTCTCCTCTACCATGATTTGGTGCCGTCAAATAAGCTGCGCCAAAAACAATTGCACTGTAGATGACTACAAAAAACATGATACTAAGGAGTGTCAATTTTATCGCGGGGAATAAATTCGTTTTCATTTCGATTATAATTAAATAAACAGTGTAACAACCAAGTCAATTAATTTGATACCGATGAAAGGAATCACTACGCCACCAAGGCCATAGATGAATAGATTCCTTCTGAGTAACGCACTCGCACCAATTGGTTTGTACGCCACACCTTTTAGTGCGAGCGGAATCAAGGCGGGAATAATCAATGCATTGAAAATGATAGCTGAAAGTATTGCGCTCTCAGGGCTTTCCAACTTCATGATATTCAAACTTTGCAATGCCGGAATAGCAACAATGAATAACGCAGGAACAATCGCAAAATATTTTGCCACATCATTCGCAATGGAGAAAGTGGTTAGCGTACCGCGTGTCATCAGCAACTGTTTTCCGATTTCAACAATCTCAATGAGTTTGGTTGGATCATTATCCAAGTCGACCATGTTGCCTGCTTCTTTCGCTGCCTGCGTTCCGCTATTCATCGCAACGCCAACATCGGCTTGAGCTAATGCCGGTGCATCGTTAGTACCATCACCCATCATTGCCACGAGCTTACCGGTTTGCTGTTCTTTGCGGATATATTCCATTTTGTCTTCAGGTTTTGCTTCCGCGATGTAATCATCAACTCCTGCTTTTGCAGCAATGTATTTTGCTGTTAGTGGATTGTCGCCTGTTACCATTACAGTTTTCACACCCATTTTTCGCAAGCGTTCAAAGCGTTCTTGTATTCCAGGTTTAATAATGTCTTGTAATTCGATAACACCAATTATCTTCTCATTTTCTGAAACAACTAATGGTGTACCACCGTTGGAAGAAATCTCATTTACTTTTGTTTCTGTCTCTGCCGGAAAAATATTTCCTGCATTAATCGATAATTTTTTGATCGCATCAAATGCGCCTTTGCGAATTCTTTGGCCAGACGGAAGATCAACTCCAGACGTGCGAGTCTCAGCTGTAAACTTTATAAGTTGCGCACCTGAGATTCGAACTCCACGCACACCTTCTTTTGTCGCAAGCTCTACAATTGATTTACCTTCAGGTGTTTCATCGGCATGAGAACCTAAAACTACTTTTTCCAAAAAGGAAGTTCTATCAATTCCATTAAGTGGATAAAAGTTTGTAGCCTTTCTATTTCCGATGGTAATCGTTCCAGTTTTGTCAAGAAGCAAAACATCCAAATCACCGGCAGTCTCAACAGCCTTTCCGGATTTAGCAATAACATTGGCCTGAAGTGCACGATCCATTCCTGCAATTCCGATAGCCGAAAGTAAACCACCAATCGTGGTAGGAATGAGACAAACAAAAAGAGAGATCAATGCTGCGATAGAAATAGTTGTGTTCGCATAATCTCCGAACGGTTTCAATGTGATACACACAATAATGAACACCAATGTGAACCCTGCCAACAAAATAGTAAGCGCAATCTCATTCGGTGTTTTCTGACGGTTTGCACCCTCCACCAGTGCAATCATTTTGTCGAGGAAGCTTTCACCGTGTTGCGTAGTGACGATTACTTTTATTTTATCCGATAATATTTTTGTTCCGCCCGTCACGCTTGATTTATCACCTCCCGACTCGCGGATGACAGGCGCGCTTTCTCCAGTGATCGCACTTTCATCTACAGTTGCAATACCTTCGATGATCTCTCCATCGGTGGGAATAATGTCGCCCGTTTCGCACAAGAAGATGTCTCCCTTTTTTAATGAGGAAGAACTTTTCAAAACGACATGACCATCCACATAAATTTTTGCCGGTGTCTCTTCGCGTGTCTTGCGCAATGAATCGGCCTGTGCTTTTCCGCGCGCCTCAGCAATGGCTTCAGCAAAATTGGCAAAGAGCAACGTCAACAACAGAATGATAAATACAGCAAGGTTGTAACGGAATGAACCTTGAGATGAATTGGTGAGTGAATAGATGGTAACGAACAACATCACGATCGTACAAATCTCCACCACAAACATGACCGGGTTACGAAAGAGAATCTTTGGATTCAATTTTACGAACGAATGCTTCAAAGCTTCATTTACAAGTTGCCTCTCGAAGAGGGATTTATTTTTAGTTTTCATTTTTCTTAATTGTAAATCACATGGAGAAATATTCTGCAATAGGGCCAAGGGTGAGCGCCGGGAAAAAACTTAGCAAAGCGAGAATTATAATCACCGCAAACACCATGATGCCAAATGTTGCTGTATCGGTTTTTAAAGTACCTGCGCTTTCAGGGATGTATTTTTTGTTGGCAAGAATTCCCGCTATAGCTACTGGACCTATGATCGGTAAAAACCTGCTTAAGATTAAAACAAAGGCTGTTGTGAGATTCCAGAAAGGGTTGTTGTCTCCAAGGCCTTCGAAACCTGAACCATTGTTGGCAGACGATGAAGTGTACTCGTACAACATTTCTGAAAATCCGTGAAAGCCAGGATTGTTTAACCAACCTACCGTTGGATCTTTTGTAAAGACATAAGAAGAGAGCGCTGTACCTGCTAAAATCAAAAGTGGATGGAGCAAAGCAATTACCATCGCGATCTTCATTTCTTTTGCTTCGATTTTCTTGCCGAGGAACTCCGGTGTTCTTCCCACCATTAATCCAGAAATAAAAACTGCAATGATGATGAAGATATAGAAGTTCAAAATACCCACACCACATCCACCGTAAAACGAATTGACCATCATGCCCAACAACTGATTCATTCCAGAAAGCGACATTGTACTATCGTGCATCGCGTTGACCGAGCCTGTTGAAATTATTGTGGTTACAATACTCCAATAACCGGACGCTGCACTACCGAATCGAACTTCTTTTCCCTCCATTGCTCCAGCGCTCATATCAACTCCCATTTTTGCGATTGTCGGATTGCCTTGCATTTCATAATAAACAGTTGGAATGACAAGCGCTAAGAATCCGGCGGTCATCACACCAAAAATCATCCACGCTAATTTTCTTCTTTTCAAATAATAACCGAGCGCAAAAATCATGGCGATAGGGATGATGGTTTGTGCAACCATCTCCAACACATTGGTAAAATAATTTGGGTTCTCTAACGGATGCGCAGAGTTCGCGCCAAAATATCCTCCGCCGTTCGTACCTAAATGTTTAATGGCAATTAATGCGGCAGCTGGTCCTCTCGAAACTTGAACCGTATCGCCTTGAAGAGTTATAAGAGTTTCTTTTCCCTCGACATTCATGGGCGAGCCATTTAAGGCAAGCAGTATTGCTATAACTATAGAGAGTGGCAGCAGTATCCGTGTATTCGACTTAATAAAATAAACGTAGAAGTTGCCAAGCCTGGAAGTAGTACGCTCCTTCATGGCATTAAACACAACAGCCAGCGCAGCCAATCCGGTGGCTGCAGAAACAAAATGCAAATACATAAAACAAAACAACTGGGAGAGATACGTGGCCCCCGTTTCTCCCG
>DASYTA010000136.1:0-4552 GCA_036002745.1 Cyclobacteriaceae bacterium
AATTTGGGGACCGATACAAGGACCTGATTGGATTCAAGGCGACATTTCTAAAGCTTTAGGTTTACCAATGGATAAAGTAACGGTGAACATGACATTTTTGGGAGGTGGCTTCGGACGAAAGGCATTCACTGATTATCCTTATGAAGCTGTGATGATCTCGAAAGAAATCAAAGCACCTGTGCAAGTGGTGTGGACACGTGAGGACGATATGACGCTCGGTCCATTCCGACCAGGCATGGTGTATCAATGCAAAGGTGCCATCGCCAATGGACGAATCGCTGCCTTTGAAACAAGAATAGCCGGGCAAAACATGGGCACTCAAAATCCTGGTGCGGACAAATCAGTTTATAACGACAGCGACACCGAAGGTTTTCTTGAACCTTACTTTGACACTATTCTTCATTATAGTTTTGGAGATACTCCGCTTGAGTCGCCCGTGCCTGTGATGTGGTGGCGATCGGTGTATGCTTCCACTAATGGCTTTGCTTTTGAAAGTTTTATTGACGAGTTGGCATTGGCTGCAGCAAAAGATCCTCTTGATTTTAGAAGACAACATTTGAATAATCCGCGCTATCAAGATTTGATTACTAAACTCGAAGAAGTAAGCGGCTGGAAGTCGCGTGGAAAAAATTCTGGTTATGGTGTAGCGATAACTGAATGCTTTACCAGCATCGTTGGAGAAGTAGTTAAAGTATCTAAAAATGCGGAAGGAAAATTAAAGATCGATAAAGTATGGGCAGTGATGGATTGCGGTTGGTATGTAAACCCAGATATTATTTCCGCACAAGTCGAAGGAAGTATTGTGATGGCACTCGGTGCTGCAACTAAACATGCTACTCACTTTGCCGATGGAAAAGCGGTTGAAAGAAATTTTGATACCTATAAGATGCCACGCATTGCCGACATTCCGGAAATCGAAGTACACGTAATGGACAATGAAGAAAAAGCAGGCGGCGTGGGTGAGCCCGGCTTACCCCCGTTCACTCCTGCTTTGACAAATGCAATTTTTGATTTAACCGGTAAACGAATTCGTGTACTTCCTTTTAACTTGGAGGAAGTTTAACGCTTTATTTATTTTAAAATCTAATACGATCTATGATCAAGAAAATTATTTTGCTCTCAGCATTTGTTAGTTCGGGTTTCGTTTTTATTTCGTTTCAGGAAAAACCAAAGTTCAATTTGAAAGAAAGTATTGAACGTGGAAAGGATATTTACATTGCTAACTGCCTTACGTGCCATCTTGATCAAGGAGAAGGAATAGAAGACACCTATCCACCACTTGCCAAATCAGATTATCTGATGGCCGACAAAAAAAGATCCATCCAGCAAGTACTTTACGGAGCAACCGGTGATATGAAAGTAAATGGAAAAACCTACAGTGGCGAAATGAGCGCTTTCGATCTTACTGATCAGCAAACAAGCGATGTAGTTAATTACATCAGAAATTCATTTGGCAACAAAGGAGCTGCGGTTACTCCAGAGGAAGTAAAAGGATCAAGGAAGAAATAAACCCAACCAATTTGTGACAAATCCACGCACCTGGGGAGTTCTCAAAAAGAGCTTCTTTTCTGGTCTATTGTTAATGGCTGCTTTTTTCGTTACAGTATACTTTGTTTACGATATACTGTTTTCAAAACCTACTATCCACAAGGGTATCATTGTAGAGAAAATATTTGTTCCCGGAAAGGGAGCATCAGGCCCTAACACTGTGACTGGCGCAAGGTATCGTTCATTTAAATATGTGATTTCAGCGAAAAGCAATCACCAATGGATCGCTCTTGTGAAAGATGAGTCGGGTCAATTGCTGAAGGTGAATTGCAAATCCGATCACTACGAAAATAAAAACGTTGGCGACACGCTGTTGTTTAAGGAATATCGCGGTGAGGTGTTCAAGGTGGAATACTTTTCGCACAACGATGAAGACATCGACAGCCTTGATCTAAGTAGAAATCATATTCATTGATTTTTAAATTTCAACGTCAAATTCAGTTTTCGTGCTCTGTCGGGATAATCTGTGATGATGCCGTCAACGCCCATCGCTTTCAGTTCTGTCATCTCTTTTTCATCATTGACAGTCCACGGAATTATGCGCATAGAGCGTACTTTTTGTTTTGAATTTAAAATTCGCGTGGGTGTAAGCGCGTGAAGATGTTTTATTTCATTCTTATCCAACAAATGATAATCCGGGCTATAGATGTCAGGAAAAAAACCAAGCTCGTGCAAATTCTCTGATGATTCATTTAGATTTTCAATTAACAAGGCCAATCGAACATTGGGATATTTCTGGTGCCAATATCTCAGTACACGCATATCAAACGACTGAATGATCACGCGATCCCACGGTAAATATTGATCGATCAAGTTGTAAGCCAAATCTGAAAACTCGTCCGGCTTTGGGTGAAATTTCTTGTCACCTTCTATCGCACTTTTAATTTCAATATTATAATCTACCTCATACTTTGTAAAATTCTTTATATGGTTCTCCGTTGCCGCAATAACATCAGATAGTAATGGCTTTGAAATTTTCATTTTCTTTTGTTCAGGAAAATTTGAATTTCCCTTTGACCCACAATCCCATTCTTTTATTTGATCATAACTCATTTGATATATGTTGTACTTATTCTCATCCCTTTCCTTAATCTCATTTCCCGAAGGATCAAGACAGTAAAGTGCGCGCATCCACGGCTCATGCGATACGATGACTTGCTTATCCTTTGTAATTGCTAAATCCATTTCCAGCGTGGTTACACCAGAATCCAAGGCAAGTAAAAATGCAGGAATAGTATTCTCTGGCATGAGTCCACGTGCACCACGATGACCCTGCACATCGAATTTTGGAACTTGCGGTTGAGACATAAATGTTGATAAAACAAAAAAGAATAAAAGAATTTTTAAGGGCATAATCAGTTTTCTATTGGCAGGTAAATCATTTCAAAAATAAATCATTTTGTACTGGGGAACTTATTAACTTTCAAATCAAAGCAATTCTTATGCAAAAGAAATATTCATTTTTATTAATGGCTCTATTCCCCCTCGTTGGATTTTCTCAAAATCTTAAATCAGGTGGAACTCTTAAACCTGAGCAGGCCATCATGGACATTCGGCATTATACCATTACACTGGATATTGATCCTCAACAAAAATATATAAAAGGAAATACTGAGATCGATCTTATCCTGAAACAATCAACTCAAGCATTGCTTTTTGATTTGTGGCACAACTTTAAAGTGAACGAGGTTCTTATCAATGGAAAAACTACTCCTTTTCAATTTGGTACGGATGACTTGATTCGAATCCCGAAAGAATTGTCTGCCGGAAAAGTGAAAGTAAAAATCGATTATGAAGGAGCACCTGGAATAGCTGAGCACGCACCGTGGACTGGAGGTTTTCAGTGGGAAAAGGATAGCAAAGGCAACCCGTGGATTGCGGTGACTTGTCAATCAGAAGGTGGAAAAATTTTCTTCCCGTGCAAAGACCATCCGAGCGATGAACCGAATGAAGGAGCTGACTTATTCCTTACTGTTCCAAATGGATTGATTGCAGCCGGACCAGGTTTATTGATTAAGCAATCAGCAAAAAAAGACAAGACCACTTTCCATTGGAAAACGAATTATACCATTAGCAATTATTGTCTTGTCTTCAATATTGGAAAGTATAAAAAAGTTAGTCGCGAGTATACGACAGTAAATGGCACGAAAGTTCCCATGGATTTTTATGTGCTCGAAGAAAATGAAAGTAAAGCCATGCATCAGCTTGACTTGATGGCTGAAGCGTGCCGCGTTCTCGAAAAATATTTTGGAGAATATCCATGGGCCAAAGAAAAAATCGGTCTATGCGAAACTCCGCACCTTGGAATGGAGCATCAATCACTAATCGCCTACGGCAATAAGTTTAAATACACAAAAGTTGGTAATGAAGATTATGATTGGTTGCTAGTGCATGAGTTTGGTCATGAATGGTGGGCAAACAAAGTAACTAATCGCAATTGGGCTGACATGTGGATACAAGAAGGCATTTGCAGTTTCGCCGATGCGCTTCACATTCGTGAAGAAGGTGGCGAGCAAGAATATATGAAATGGATGCAAAACACTGCACGTAAAACGCAAAATAAATTACCTATTGTTCAGGGTGACGATGTTGATTCTGACAAAGCATATCATGCAGACATTTACGGCAAAGCTGCCTTCTTCATGCATACGCTTCGTTATGTGATGGGCGATGATTTATTTTTTGCCGCTTTAAAAAAACTAGCTACTGAGCCTCAATACACTTATGACAACACAGTGACTACTAACGATGTGGAAAAACTTTTTAGCGAAGCAAATGGCAAAAGCCTAAAACCACTTTTTGATCTTTTCCTTCGAACAACAGATAAACTGGATATTTCCGTAAAGCAAATAGATGTAGACAAGTACGTTATCCAATCTCTCAACCTGGATTATGAAATACCGATTGAAGTAATGACGAGTTCCGGTAACCAAAGAATAAAACTGAGCAAAACAAAAACTACTATCACGAGCTCAACGATGCCCATCGTCGATCCAAATGTCTT
>DASYTA010000137.1:0-6171 GCA_036002745.1 Cyclobacteriaceae bacterium
AAGCCAATCAAGGAATTATTAAAGAAGAAAATGTGAATTAAGGAATGAAATGGAAGTTGAACATACGGAAGGAAATTAAGGTAGTGGTGGCACTAGTAGGTGTTTCATTTCTGATTGCTTTTGGTGAGCGCAAACATGGAGGAAATGTGGTGAAAGATATTGTGATCGAGTTGGGCAACCTTAACGAAAATCATTTCCTCGATGAAGCCGATGTGTTAAAGTTGGTGGAGAATTCCGGTCAAGCCATCATTGGAACTGGAATCGATCGGATCAATTTGAAAGAGATAGAAGCAAAATTGAAATATGATAGACACATTTCCGAGGCTCAACTTTTTGGAGATTTAAAAGGCAATTTAATTGTCAATGTTGAATTACGCAGACCAATTGCTCGGATCGTTCAATCAGATGCTTTGGATGCATACATCTCGGAAGATGGAGTAATCATGCCTGTGTCTGAGAAATACACTTCGCGTGTAATGCTGCTCAGCGGACCTTTTGTAAAGAAGATGATTGAAATGGGCGACTTAAAAAAGACAGACGAAGGAAAGCAGATTTTAGAAATGATCGAGTTTATTAAAGATGATAAATTCTGGAACGCTCAGATCGCACAGATGGATATAAAAGTGGATGGAAAGATTTCATTGTTCCCTCAAGTGACGGGTCAGCGTATAGAGTTTGGTAAGGCAGAAAATATTGAAGAGAAGTTTAAGAAGCTGATGATTTTCTACAAAGAAATTTTACCACAACGCGGCTGGACAAAATACGAGAGAGTGAATTTAGAATACGAAGGACAAGTAATAGCTGAGTAGTTACATGTTACAAGTTGGAAATTACATGCAACCTGAAACCTGGAACAAGAATAGGAAAAGCAAAAATTATTTGAAATGAATGAATTAAATAAAAGAGAACACAACCACTAAAAATAAAGAGTCATGGAAAACGAGAAAATTGTAGTCGGCCTGGATATTGGTACAACAAAAATCTGTGCCATAGTGGGTCGCAAAAACGAGTTCGGCAAACTTGAAGTGTTGGGCATGGGCAAAGCCGAAAGCGAAGGTGTAATTAAAGGCATTGTTACCAATATTGAGAAAACTGTCTTTGCGATTGACAAAGCAATCAAGGAAGCCAGTGATATGAGTGGTATTGATATTGGTGTGGTGAATGTTGGTATTGCAGGCCAGCATATTCGCAGCACAGTGCATCACGGCAGCATCACCCGTTCGTCCAACGACGATGAGGTGAGCATCGAAGACGTGAATCGTCTCACAGAAGATATGTATCGTATAGTAATTCCTCCAGGCAGCGAGATCATTCATGTGATGCCACAGGATTATACGGTGGATTATGAGGAAGGAATAAAAGATCCGGTAGGAATGAGTGGGGTGAAGTTGGAAGCTGACTTCCATATTATCACTGCGCAAACCAGCGCGATCAATAATATTAATAAGTGTGTGAGACGCGGTGGTTTGGAAATTGAAGATTTGATTTTGGAACCACTAAGTTCAAGTCTTGCGGTATTGAGCGAAGAGGAAAAAGAGGCTGGTGTATGTCTCATTGATATTGGTGGCGGCACAACTGACATTGCAATTTTTCACGACAGCATTATTCGCCACACGGCGGTGATTCCTTTCGGTGGAAATATTTTAACCACTGACATTCAGCATGGCTTGATGGTGATGGCTAAACAGGCTGAACAATTAAAAACTCGTTTCGGAAAAGCGATTGCTGAGGAAGCAAGCCCGAATGAAATTGTTTCGATTCCAGGAATTCGTAACAGAACGGCCAAGGAAATTTCAGTGAAGAGTTTGAGTAACATTATTCAAGCTCGCATGGAAGAAATTATTGAGATGGCGCACACGGAGATCATCAACTCAGGTTATGAAAATCGGTTGGCCGGCGGAATCGTGATTACTGGCGGAGGCTCTCAGCTCGCCTGTTTGAAACAGTTGGTAGAATATATGACAGGCATGGATGCCCGCATTGGTTATCCGAATGAACATCTTGGCAAAAGTAAAATCGAAGCGGTGAAAAGCCCAATGTATGCAACTGCAGTTGGATTGGTGTTGGCAGGATTCCGTTCATTGGATGAGCGTGATGATCGCTACAAAGAAAAAATGGCGGAAGCAAAACCGAATGTGAAAACAAAGAAAGCAAATCCAACTTCAGATTTCTTCTCGAACATTTTGAACAAGACGAAAGGCTTGTTGATCGATGACCTCGACGGAAAAAATGAATATTAAAACAAATAGACAAACAAACCACTACTAAATACTACAATCATGTTTGAAACTGGATCATACAAATTTGATCTGCCGAAGCACCACAAATCGATCATCAAGGTGATTGGCGTGGGTGGAGGTGGCAGCAATGCGGTGAACCACATGTATAAGCAAGGCATCAAGGATGTCGAGTTTGTTGTGGCCAACACCGACTTGCAAGCACTGAATAGCAGTCCGGTGCCAAATAAGTTGCAGCTTGGTGCAACACTTACCGAAGGTCTTGGCTGCGGAGCCAATCCTGAAGTTGGTCGCGCGGCTGCGCTTGAGAGCAAAGAACAAATTCGTGAATTGCTCAATGGTACAAAAATGATTTTTGTTACTGCAGGTATGGGCGGAGGTACAGGAACTGGTGCTGCACCGGTGATCGCAAAGATTGCCAAAGACATGGACATCCTTACTGTGGGAATTGTCACTGTTCCATTCTCATTCGAGGGAAAGAAAAAATTGACGCAAGCTGAACAAGGAATTGAAGCTTTTCGTGCGTGCTGCGATACAGTTCTTGTTATCTTGAATGACAAACTGCGCGAGATCTACGGAAACCTTGCGATCGGCCAAGCTTTTGGTGAAGCTGATAATGTGTTGACAACAGCAGCAAAAGGTATCGCCGAAATAATTACGCTTGCAGGATATGTGAATGTGGATTTCCAAGATGTGCGAACAGTGATGTTGGGTGCCGGTGCAGCAGTGATGGGATCAGCAGAAACACGTGGCGACAATCGCGCAGTGAAAGCAGCACAACAAGCGCTTGCTTCTCCGTTGTTAGACAATCGCGATATTATGGGAGCGAAAAAGATTTTGCTTTCAATCATCTCTGGTGAGGAAGCGGAATTGCAGATGGACGAACTCACCACCATCACCGAATATATTCAAGGGCAAGCTGGTGATGAAGCTGAAGTAATTTTTGGTCACGGTGTCGACTCTGCTTTAGCTGATCGCATCCGCGTTACGGTAATTGCTACAGGCTTTACTAGTGAAGGAAAGATGTCGAAGAAGAGCGATAAAAAAACACATGAACTTGATAAATCGCAGATTCCATTGTTCGGCCAGGTTGACAACTCAGTGAATCAACGCGGAGTGGAAATTGAGTTGAAATTGAAGGACGGTGGTGATCGCCCGATTCTTCAAGAACCAGAAAAGCCTACAGTTCAAAAACCGGTAGATAAACCAATTGTTCAACGACCTGGTGACAAGCCGATTTTGAATAGGCCAGAAGACAGACCGTTGGAACAGGAGGAAGCACTAGAAGAACGTTCTTATGTTTTTGAATTGAAGCCAACAACGACTTCAGGCGTCAGCGAAGAGAAAGAGGAAAATCTTTTAGCTGAAGACGATGAATTTAAAGTTGGCAATGAAATAGCAGCTGATCAAATCATAAACGATGAAGGCCTTATGGAAATACGTAAAACAAAGGAGCGCCTGGAGCAGCAAGCAAAAGAGCGCAGAGAAAAACTGAAAGCCAATAAGAAGCAAGAGATGACGAAAGAAGAATTCAACGAGAAGTGGACATTGCCCGCTTACCAACGCAGAGGCGTAAAGCTGGATAACGATGTACCGCACTCTTCTGAGCCGTTCATATCACGTTACAATTTGAACGATGATAACAACTTGCTTGGGAACAATAAATTCTTGCATGACAATGTTGATTAATGTCCACAGCCAACGGTCGACTGTCGACTGTGGTCCGTGGATTGAAAGATATGGCATATCCGACACGACTGGTTTTACTCCATTCGTAGTGGTTGTTGGAAGTAATAATTTTTTGCCGGTGTCGGTGTGCCTTCTTACTCGGTCAGAGAGTTGTAAAAGCAGTTTAGATTTTTTGCTGCGCTGACCGTAAGTTTTTTTAAACTGGAGAGCCGGGAACTATGTCCCGGCTTTTCTATTTTATGGAAGTCATCTGTGATCAAAATTTCGCTATGTTTGAATTTCCATTAAGAGTGGCATGAGAATAGCAAAGACTTCACAATTCAAGAACGTTGAACAGGACAAGATTTGGTTTGAAAATTGGGTAACGAAGCTCGAAACCTTGAATGGAAAACAGTATCAGCGATTTCAACTGCAAACGGCACTTGGCAAAACGCATGTTTGGGGCTTGAACACAAACGATGAAAGTTTAGAGTCACTCGTAATTTTTCCAGGAGCAAGGACCACTTCGCTATTTTGGGATTTTGATAATGGCCTCAATCACCTGACAGGGAAGCTTAAAATCTTTTTAATTGAAACTAATGGACTGCCGAATTTGAGCGACGGAAGCACACCTGACATCAAGTCGCTGGATTACGGTGAATGGGCTTCTGAAGTGTTAGACAAGTTGAATGTTAAAAGAGCCTTCATTGCTGGTGCATCTTTTGGAGGACTGATCGCGATGAAGTTGAGTATTGTCGCTCCTTCAAAAGTGAGGGCGGCATTTCTGCTTAACCCAGGGTGCTTGCAATCTTTTTCACTTTCATGGAGAAATCTGTATTATAATTTGCTTCCTATTTTTTCCCCGACGAGGAAAAACGTTTTGACGTTTTTAGACAAAGCGATTTTCTGTAAACCCTATCACCAACTATCCGCTAAAGCCGAAGAACTTATAGTCGAATACGAAGTGTTTGCTCTTACGCGCTACAAAGACAATACTCAAAAACCTTACGATATGAGCGAGGAGTTAAGGCGAGTGAAGGTTGATACATTTTTATTGGAAGGCGACAAGGATTTATTGTTCCCTTATCAAACTTCAGTGACTAATGCAAAAAAGAAAATCCAATCACTGAAGGGAGTTGAGGTATTTGAAAATGTTGGACACGGTATTGAAACGTATAATAAAGCCATTCAATACATGGACCTTAAGATTAAGAACTATTTGGAAATTTAGTTGAATGATTGCACTGCAAGAAATCGTTACACCGAAACAGCTCAGAGAATACATTTATTTCCCTCAGACTATTTATAGTGATGACTCGCATTGGGTTCCTCCGATTTATGCTGATGAATTCGATTTCCATAATTATAAACGAAACAGTGCCCTGCAGTATTCGGAGATAATTCGATTGATTGCGTATCGCGATAAACGCCCGGTGGGGCGGATCATGGGCATCATCAATAAAAAATATAACGATCAACATCACGAGCTAACAGCTCGCTTCTTTCAACTTGATTGTATTAACGAGAGCGAAGTTGTAAATGCCTTAATTAACGCTATTGAAAAATGGGCCAAGGCTAAAGGAATGACAAAGTTGATTGGGCCGTATGGTTTCTCTGACAAAGATCCACAAGGATTGCAAATAGAAGGTTTTGATCATTTGCCGGTGATAGCTACGCCAACGAATCCTTCTTATCTGCAAAAATTAGTTGAAGACCAAGGCTACACTAAAGAGTTGGATTGCCTGTCATATCAAATGCCTATTCCAAAGGCATTTCCAGAAGTCTACAATAAAATTTTCGAGCGAGTTAGCTCTAGCAAAAAAATAAAATTGATTGAGTTTTCTTCTAAGCGAAAATTGAAACTTTATATCGTTCCTGTGTTTCGCTTAGTAAACGAATGCTATGCGCCGCTATTTGGATTTGTACCGATGAACGAGGAAGAGATGAAGCGATTTGCAGCTCAGTACTTACCCATCCTTGATCCAGAATTTGTCAAAGTAATTGTCGATCAACAAAATGAAGTTGTTGCGTTTGTCGTCTCTATGCCTGACATGAGCAAAGGTATTCAGAAAGCAAAAGGAAAACTTTTTCCGTTTGGGTTTTTGCACATTCTTGGATCCGCGAAAAAAACAAAGCAGCTTGACCTTCTTCTTGGAGCTGTGAAATCAGATTTTCGTGGGAAAGGGTTGACAGTGATGTTGGGTAAATCTTTAATGGAAACGGCTTCCAAACGAGGGCTTGAAACTATGGACAGTCATTTGATCTT
>DASYTA010000138.1:0-4766 GCA_036002745.1 Cyclobacteriaceae bacterium
CCTGAAGTTGAATCGATTTGTTCTGATGTGAAGCATGTTGGATTTTTCCAGTCTTCAAATCAAATCCTTTGAATTGAAAGATTTCATCAAATGAGCCATCCAGTACAAGATCTTCAGGAATTCCAGTTTTTATTTTTTTGTCTGTCGTTGCAAGCCAGATTTCATCAGCAGTTTGCAGGGCAAGATCTAATTCGTGAGTTGCTACGAGAATGGCTTTGTTTTTTTTTTGCGCCAACCCAAGCAACAGCTTCATAATTTCAACACGATGGTTCAAATCAAGATGGGCAGTTGGTTCGTCCAGCAAAAGAACAGGTGTTTCTTGCGCAAGTGCTCGCGCAATCATCGCGAGTTGTAATTGTCCATCACTCAATTCTTCTATTTTTTTAGTAGCCAGCCCTTCTATTCGAACATCTTTGATTGCTTGCTCAATAACTTTGTAATCATCATTTGAAAAAGAAAGCCCCCAACTGAGATAAGGATAACGACCGTAGCTCACCAAATCCCAAACAGTCATATTCGTGGCCGTTATTTTATCCGTGAGCACTAGCGCTATTTTCTTCTCATCCGGAATGAAAACTTTTCCGGCTAATGGTTTCTGTAGTTCAGCCAAGACGCGGATCAAAGTTGATTTGCCGATTCCATTTGGCCCCATAAAGCAGGTGAGCTTTCCAGGCTTTAAGGCAAGGTTAATTCCTTCGAACAGAACATGCTTGAATTGTCCTTTCGGGTAGCCAACGGAAAGGTTATTTACTAGTAAAGGAGAATATTGTGAAGCGGCCTCCATTGATATTATGCCTCAAAACTAAAGTATTATCAGGATAGCCTGAATCATGAGTAATTTAATGTGGAGTTGAGCGGGGGGATCAGTTTCTATTCATGTGAGTTTGTAAATCCAAGAAATCCTGTTCATCTTTGCACCCCTTTGTTAAGAAATAGCAGTAAAAAACGACTATAGAGCATGAAACGTACATTTCAACCTTCACGCAGAAAAAGAAAAAACAAGCACGGCTTCCGCGAGCGTATGGCAACCGCCAATGGCCGCAGAGTATTGGCAAGCCGCAGGAAAAAAGGCCGCAAGAAACTTACCGTTTCTGACGAAGGCACTTCCAAGCATAGATAAAATCTGAGTACATTCCATTTTTGGATTTCAAACCAATCCTGGTGGATGGAAAAGCTTACTTTAAAAAAGTCAGAACGACTTTCACAAAAGAAATTGATTGAGGAACTCTTCGACAAGGGTTCCTCTTTTTATTTATATCCATTCAAAGTCTTTTTTTTACCCAGCCTTAAGCCTATAAACCAGGTGATGGCAACGGTGCCCAAAAGTATTTTTAAGCGGGCTGTCGATCGAAATACTATCAAAAGACGCATTCGCGAGGGCTACCGACTAAATAAAGCAAAGTTGGCTTCAGACAATTTTTTCTCGATTGCGTATATTTACACTGCTAAGGAAATTTTACCATCAGCGCTAATTCATCAAAAAATAATTTTGTCGTTCGATAAATTAATTCACCAAAAATGAAGGGGAGAAAATTTAAACTGTTGGTTTTTGGTTTGATAACAACAGTTCTGTTTGCATTTGCAGTTCCTACCGATAGATACTTCGACATTGCTAAGAGCTTGGACATTTTCGCAACGCTGGTAAAAGAAGTGAATGCCAATTATGTTGATGAAGTAGATCCTAAAAAGTTGATCGACATCGGCATCAACGGAATGCTCGAGCAACTTGATCCCTACACAGATTACATCCCTAAAGAAAATTTAGAGGCCTTCAGTATCCAAACCACCGGCGAGTATGCTGGCATTGGCGCTTTGGTTGGCCTCATCAATCATAAAACAGTAATCACCAATCCTTATGTGGGATTCCCAGCTTATCGCGCAGGCATTCGAGTGGGTGATGAGTTGATTTCGGTAGATGGAAAAAATGTTCAAGGCAAACCAACCAATGAATCAAGTGCTTTGCTTAAAGGAGTACCCAAAACTGAAGTGGAGGTAGAGGTAAAACGTTTTGGCGAAGCCAACACTTTGAAATTTAAATTAGTCCGTGAAAAAATTAAGATCAGCAACGTCACCTATCAAGGATTAATTGATAAAGATCTGGGTTACATTAAACTCGATGAGTTTACTCCTGGTGCTGGCCGTGAAGTTGCTGATGCAGTCACAAAACTAAAAGCTCAAGGGGCAAAAAAATTAATACTCGACTTACGTGATAACCCCGGTGGCTCACTCTACGAAGCGGTAAACATCGTAAACATTTTTGTTTCCAAGGGGAAAGAAGTTGTTTCCACGAAGGGTAAGGCAACGGAGTCAAATAAAACTTATTCTACTTTAAATAATCCAGTCGATCTTGAAATTCCTTTAGCAATTCTCACCAGTGAAGGCAGTGCGTCGGCATCAGAAATAGTTGCAGGCTCCCTTCAAGATTATGACCGAGCTTTGTTGGTGGGGCAACGCACCTTTGGTAAAGGCTTGGTTCAAACGACAAGACAGTTGGCATACGATGCACAGCTCAAGATCACTACAGCTAAATATTATATTCCAAGCGGAAGATGTATTCAGGCGTTGGATTACGCTCATCGTCACAGTGATGGATCAGTTACAAAATTTGCCGATTCTTTGAAGCGTGAATTCAAAACAAAAGCGGGTAGAAAAGTCTATGACGGAGCAGGCCTCGACCCTGACTTATCAGTGAAGACAGAAAATATCTCAACGCTTACAGTAGAATTGGCGTCATCCGGTTTGCTATTTGATTACGCAAGTAAATATTGTGGTGAACATAAAGATGCTCCAAAGTCGATGAAATCATTCAAGTTGACGGATGCAGAGTATGAACAATTTGTGTCTTGGGTGAAAACTCAGCGGTTTGTATATTCTTCCGAATTAGAAAATAAGATTGAGTCGGTGATGGCTTCGGCTAAAAGTGAAAAATACTTTGAACAACTTCAATCATCACTGAATGATTTGAAAGCTAAAATTGTGCAGGCGCATAATAACGACTTTATGCATTACAAGCCAGAACTGGTTAAAGTGCTTGAACAAGAAATTGCATTTCATTACCAAATGGTGCAAGGGCAGATAGAAGTTAGTTTGGAAACCGATGCCGAAGTTATGGCAGCAAAAAAACTTCTGGCTGATCAGGCATACTATAAACAATTGCTATCCCCCCAATAATGGCGTTGCTCCTTAGTCTGGAGACATCCACGCATTCATTCTCTTGCGCTCTTCATCAAGACGAGAAACTGGTCGCGTTCAAAGAAAGTTTAGAGGATCAAACTACAGCGTCATTACTGACCGTAATGATAGATCAGCTTTTTAAAGACACTGGCATTCAAAAAGATCAACTTAGCGGAGTTGTTGTTGCCGCTGGCCCCGGTTCTTACACAGGTCTGCGAATAGGAGTAGCTACAGCCAAAGGAATTTGTTTCGCACTGAATATCCCTTTGATTTCCGTAAATACTCTTTCACTGATGGCCTGGCAATTTGTGACGCAATTTTCAGGTAAATATGATCTTAAGAATGCACTTCTTTGCCCAATGCTAGACGCTCGGAGAATGGAAGTTTACTGCTTGTTGACAAACAAGGCAGGGCAAATCATTGATCAGACTCGGGCAAAGGTTATAGATGAATTGAGTTTTAATGCACTACTGGATCAAAAGGAAATTTATTTTTTTGGTGAAGGTTCAGATAAATGCAATAATTCGATCCATCATGTTAATGCAAAATTTGTTTCTGGAATTAAACCATCTGCATCATCCTTAGGGGTAATAGGGTTTCAAAAATTTATGAATGATGAATTTGAAAATGCTGATCTCTTTGAGCCATTTTATTTAAAAGATTTTGTTATTAAAAAACCAAATCTGATTTCCTGATGTTTGTATTGGTCATCTATTGATTTTATGGAAGAACAAATCGTCAACAGAGTCTCTGCAAGTAATCTGATCACTTTCGATCTGGAAGAATTGTATTCTCCCGGTGAGAGAGTGTTATTCGATATTAAGGATTTGCTTTTTCAAGGATTGATTTTGAAGGAAAAGGACTTTCGTGATTTTATTAAGCAACATGATTGGTCGCAATTCAAAGGAAAGCATGTAGCAATCACTTGCTCTGCTGACGCAATTATTCCTACCTGGGCATTTATGTTACTGGCTACAGTGTTACAACCCTTCGCTCAGCACGTTGTTTTTGGAACTTTAGAAGATTTAGAAAAAAATCTTTTTTCCGAAAAACTAAATCAGATCGATTGGAAAAAATTTACCAACGAGAAAGTGGTCATAAAAGGGTGCAGTAAAGTAGAAGTACCTGTGACTGCTTATGTTGAAACGGCAAATCATCTTCGCCCTTTTGCATCCAGTATTATGTTTGGTGAGGCTTGTAGTACAGTTCCGTTGTACAAGCAAAAGAAAGCCTGATTTTTTTGATTTTCTAACTCTTTGAATCTCATCTGAATAGGGCCTTCCCGGCATTTATTTTAAAAACTTTTGACTTCACATTTGCGGAAAAGGTCTGATGTGCTACCTTTGCAGTCCGTTTTAGAAAAAAGCAGCTAATTCAGTCGGATTTAGCTGATTCAGTTTAGAAACCTGGAAGGTTAACAAACAACACTGTCTTTTAAATGTAAAAGACATAACGTTCATTGAACAGATGGAAATTGATAGCGGACCCGGTATATATCGATGGAGGTATATATCGAGTCGTTTCTTAAGGTAAGGTGCTTGTCGAGAGATAAGTACCAGGACAAAAAGGACACGATGATGCTAAGGACAAAT
>DASYTA010000139.1:0-11742 GCA_036002745.1 Cyclobacteriaceae bacterium
AAGTCTCTTGTTTCTTCTCACTCTTTTTAAATAGACCAAATGCCATGACAATAAATTGAAGAATTACGGATTAAAAATTTAAGAATTACAGCTAATTCTAGAAATACGATGCAAAGTTAACAACAATCTGGAAAGTATCGGGCACCAAAAATGTGGCCGAACTACAGGTTAAGCCAGTAGGTCCATTTCAAAACCAGGGCTCGGTTTCTTGATTGGAAGTTGTCAGAAAAATAATTCTCCGTATAAACAATGAAGAAGTCAGATGCAGGCTTGTAGCGCCATTGTAGGCGAGCATTTAGCCCAACGTTATCATACCGGGTATTGTATTGAACAATAGTGGTAAAAAAGAGTTTGGTAGTAAACGTTAAATCGACGCGTGGGCTGATCAATAAAAATTTTGCACTGCCATAACTTAACCGAATATCATTGTAATCATAAGTCATGGTTATATTTCCGTAAGGCTGATAGCGATACGATAGTGTGCCGCTCAATCCCTTTTTATCGCCGTCATAAAATTGACCTCCGGATGCTTTTACAGTATAGGTAAATAATTTTCTCGCGTCTGAATTATACTGAACATTGAATTCAGTCCAATCAAATTGCTGACCTGTTTTATAAGTATCATCACTTTTTGGATCAAGGGGATTGAAGTCTTGCGGCAGCAGTGAGAAAATTCGTTGCACTGTTCCGAACAGTCGACCGGTGTTTCTATAGTTTATGACATAATCAGCGATGTAGGCTTTGTCAGTTATGGTACCATTGAGCTGCCGCGTTCGATCGAACTCGATGCCAGGACTCATGTTCGTTATAGGACCACGCTTTGGATAAAATGTTAGATTCACTCGGCTGAAGCCATTCTCAAACCCGTGGTAAACCGATTGTGCCGGCACGAATCCTACTTCAGCATTGTAGTTTTCACCAACCCCATATTGACCGGCAAAAGAACTGAAATAGCGAGTGGAGTAACTCAAAAACAATCCATAAGAATAGTTTTTATCCTTCGTGAAATCGTCAAAAGATTTATGGTAGTAGAAATCTCCGTTCCATTTGTTACTCTTTGTGAAGAGATTAAAATCTGCACCGATCACTCTATTATATAAATTCAATTTCTTGATTGAATCCGTTCCGTTCCAAACATCACGCACCAAGTCCGACTGATAGAATTTAGTGGAGTCATAGTTGCCCATTCCCAATGATTGCTTGTTGACTACAAAAAAATCGATGTTTGATCGTGAAAAAATTTGTCGCTGCACAACGGCAACTGTATAATTTTGTTCGGGCAATCCAAGTTTTTCAACTTTTTTGGTTTGAAGGTTCATTGCACCTAGCCGCCAATTCTTTCCAATCTTTCCGCTTATACGTGCACCATAGGCAATCGGAACTTTCTGAAGGTTGCCCGATGAATCAGCTACCAATCCAATCCTTCGCGAGAAAAATGGACGTGTAGGAGGATAACCTGGTGTAGAAAACAAATCGCTATTCTCCAGAAAAAAAGTTCGACGCTCAGGAAATTGGTATTCGAATCGAGTGAGGTTGATCACTTGCCTGTCTACATCAACATTAGAGAAATCAGGATTCACAGTTAAATCAAGATTGATGGCAGGGGTAACAGCAACTTTAGCATCAAAGCCTGCTGTCACGGTATTATTTGTTGGCACATTATTCTCTGCATCTTGGGTTGAAGAACCAACAACATAGGGGATCACTGATATGTTTGGTCCGACATGAGGGGCATCTTCATCCCATCTTAACCTTCCGGTATAGGAAAATGATCCGGGTGAATACTGAATTGGCGTTGCGATCCAACTTGAAATTTGATTATGCTTTAAGTCATTCCGAACAAACGTAATATTCCAATTGGGAACATGATTATATCGAAATGATTTAAATGGAATGGCCAATTCAGCAACCCAACGATCTCCATATCGTTTCACTTCCGAATACCATTTATTATCCCAGTTTGTAGTGAAGCTATCACCTGACGTACCTCCTCCATACACAGTACCTTCCGCTTGTACATTGAATGGCGTGATCTCGAAAAAAAATCCGTTTGTATGATCATCGTAAGGATCGAGGTAGAGGCCAATGTTATCGTTTAAACCGAAATCATAGTCCCTCCTAAGACTCTGCACAATGTTTGGCTTTTCCATGTTGTCGTAACAAACAAACGATACATAAAAAAAATGTTGATCGAAGGTTACCCGTGCTTCCGTTTGATAAGTGGGCGGCATTGTATCAACGGGGTAATTGTTATAAAAATGGGTAGCGACATCAGCACTTACCCAGTCCGGTTCGTCAATTACTCCATCTAGTTTAATCTGGCCTTTTGCTTTTTTAATATGAAACTCAACGCCCTGTTTATTTTTTGTCTGACAGAAAACTTCTTCAGCATCAAAGCCGAGGAAAAAGAATGTAATAAAGAATAGGTTCTTGGTTCGGTGCATAGCAAAGGGGGCGCAAAATATCTACCTCTACGCATAAGGCCAAATTGAGTTACGTGAAGTCATTGCGTCTGCTTGTTAAAAGTATGTTAAATGGTTGTGGATCATGCAGCTGGGCAATCCGTGGCTTATTATTAAATTTATGTTTTTAAAACCAATGCCCTTGTGAATCTAAATCCACTAAACGCCATCTCTCCTATCGATGGCCGTTACTTCGAAGCCACCAAATCCCTCGGACTTTACTTTTCAGAACAAGCGCTCATGCGCTACCGTGTTTTGGTGGAGATCGAATATTTCGTCGCGTTGGTTGAGCTACCCTTAGAACAGCTGAAATCTTTTCCAAAAAAAAATATTGATGAACTCCGTGGCATTTATAAAAACTTCAGCGAAGCTGATGCATTAAAAATTAAGGAGACTGAAAAGACCACTAATCATGATGTAAAAGCCGTAGAATATTTTATTAAAGACAAGTTTGATCAACTCAGACTTTCAGCGTTCAAGGAGTTTATTCACTTCGGCTTGACATCGCAAGATGTAAACAATACATCTACCCCTCTCTTATTTAAAGAATTCCTGGAAAAGGAATTTTTACATGAGCTCAACAAATTAGTTTCGTCATTGGATGCACAAGCGGAAACATGGAAAGACATTTCGATGCTTGCGCGTACGCACGGACAACCCGCTTCTCCAACCCGACTCGGAAAAGAGATTGCCGTATTTAGTTCGCGCATCAAAAAACAACTTGAATTATTTAAGACCATTCCTCACTCTGCAAAATTCGGAGGCGCCACCGGAAATTTCAATGCACATCATGTTTCCTTTCCGGAAATCAAATGGCTAGAGTTTGGAAATAACTTTGTAAAGAAATATTTGGGTTTGGATCGCAGCCACCCGACAACGCAAATAGAACATTACGACAATCTCGCGGCGCAGTTTGATAATTTAAAACGAATCAATACGATTCTTATCGATTACAGTCGTGATGTGTGGCAGTATGTGGCGATGAATTATTTCAAGCAAAAAATAAAAGCAGGAGAGATCGGCAGCAGTGCGATGCCCCACAAAGTAAATCCTATCGATTTTGAAAATGCCGAAGGAAATCTTGGAATAGCCAATGCGTTGTTCGAACATCTTTCTGCCAAACTTCCTATTTCGCGCTTGCAACGCGACCTTACCGATTCTACTGTGTTAAGAAACATCGGTGTGCCTATGGCTCATACCTGGATCGCCATCAGGTCATTACAAAAAGGAATCAGCAAATTAGAATTGAATAAAGCTGCCATTGATCATGACCTTGAAGAAAACTGGGCCGTAGTTGCGGAAGCTATACAAACCATCTTGAGGAAAGAGGGTTATCCTAATCCATATGAAGCGCTAAAAGATTTGACCAGGAAAAATGAAAAGATAACGCAGCAAGCTATACACATCTTTATCGATGGACTGGAGGTTGAAAAGGGATTAAAAGAAAAACTTAAGCAGATCAGCCCTTATAATTATGTGGGGATTGTTTAAATTGTAGTCCCCAAAAATCACTATGACCACAGAAATAGAACACTTCCGCAATCTTGTCTCTCTTTCAGCCGCAGATGGAAAAATTGAAGAAGCCGAGCGCGTAGCGCTTTCAAAAATCGCGTATGAACGCGGCATTCCTGTAGAACGACTGAATGTAATGCTCAGCAAGGCCAACGAATACGTTTACCTTATTCCTCAGAACACGATCGATCGCGAAAAACAATTGCAGGAGATGATTGACTTTGCCAAAGTGGATGGAACGTTTTGTAACGCAGAACGTGACTTGATCGCTACTGTTGCCGAGCGACTCGGCTTTTCCAAAAAAGAATTGGACGAATTCCTCAAGGCAGCAGGTTAAAAATATTTTAGTCGTCTGACACCTCAAAGGTGTCTTGACGACTAATAACTCAACTCTATAAAAATGTACACGATCAATAAAGTAAGCTCAGATGAGGCGCTGAAGCTAATCAACTATTGCTTTGAGCAAGTAAAGAAAGATAATAAGTCGGTTGCTGTTTCAGTTTGTGGACCGGAGTGCGAGCTGATTGCCTTCGTTCGGATGGATGGTACTAGCCCGGCTGCTTCAAAGATTGCGCAGAACAAAGCTTATACCGCTGCTTCCGATCGCTCAGACACCAGCAAGATGGGCGAACGTATGCGTGGCAATGACAATCCTGCCTTTTGGGGTGATGAGCGCATCACCGGTTTTGGTGGTGGAGTACCAATTGTTCAAAAGGATAAAGTAATTGGAGCGATTGGTGTTAGCGGCTTGCCCGAAGCCGACGACGAACAATTAGCAAAAGAAGCGGTGAAGAGTGTGTTTGGGTGAAAAAAGATTTCAGAAGGAATTCTTTAACTTTACACAATGGAAGCAAACTGGTTGGAGCGGATTACGGTTGACCCTGAAAAATGCGGTGGAAGGCCTTGCATCAGAGGGATGAGAATCCGCGTCATCGATATTCTTGATCTTCTGTCAGCTGGGCTTAACCGTGAGCAAATCTTAGAGGAACTGCCAGACTTAGAAATAGCCGACATCGAAGCTGCCCTAAAGTATGCTAGCTTTACTCTCGATCATCCGGTAATAGCCGTATGACTTTTTGGATTGACGCCCACATCTCTCCGTCAATTGCACTTTGGATCAATCAAACATTTCCTGGAGTTGAAGCGATTTCTTTTCGTACACTCGGCTTGAGGGATTCAAAAGACGCTGAAGTATTCATGGAGGCGAGAAAAAAGAATGTCGTCCTAATAAGCAAAGATGCCGACTTTCAAAAGCTCGTTCAAAAATTTGGCTCTCCACCAAGCTTAATCTGGATTACTTGCGGCAATACGTCCAATGAGAAATTGAAAACGATTTTGTCATTCGCTTTTCCACAAGCATTAAAACTTTTAGAAAAAGGCGAGGTTATTATTGAGATCAACGACAAGTTGACGAGCAAATAATTCGCGATGAGCGCATCACTGGGTTTGGAGGTGGTGTACCAATTATTCAAAACAATAAAGTGATCGGTGGACTTGGCGTAAGCGGCTTGCCCGAAGCTGATGATGAACAATTAGCGAAAGATGCTGTGAAGAGTGTGTTTGGGTGAAAGCGATCTCTGCTTTATATCTCAATCCACAGAACGTGCTGCTTGTCTGGAAAGTCATCATTTATTTTTTCAGATAACACTTCTTTTTTGAAACCACCTTTATCAGTGGGTCGATACCTAAACACTTTCTCGGCCTTGGTCCAATGTCCATCATCCTTCTTGATAAATATAATGTGCTGCGTTATTTCTCCATTACGCGCCTTGATTTTTACTTGAAATTCAGTCCTCTTCTTGTTTTTGGGCAAGGTTATTAACCCAACATGATCAGGGTGTAGTGATGGAGTCACTGTTCCAAATTCTTTTGAAAGAATTGGAGTCAGCTTGTAGGATTTAGTTGGCAAGGTGTTGTCATGAGAAATTTCTGAAATAACAACACTTACATCGTAGAGTGGAATCTCGCCAACAACATTTATTGTCCAAATTGAGGGTTGATCCACTATTCCATGAAGAAAATCTAGTCCGCTTTTTACATACGCCCATGATGTCCCACCTGTAATTTGGTCAAGCGCTTGTTTGCTAAGTCTCGCATTTTCCTCTGTTAGTTCAATTATTTTTTTATTTTTCTTATCCAATTCTTCACTGTCATTTATTGCTTGTCTGGCAGCGATGAAGACTCCTAAGACGCTTAGTAGACCTCCAATAAATATTATTATGGCAGCTGTCAAATTTTGATTTTTTTTAGTCACTGTTCCAAATTATCAAAATATTATGAGCTTACATTCGAAATGTTGAATTGTCGTTTGTTCCAGCTTAGGGAAATAGTTTCAAACCTATTTTTAATTGTTACCCGGCCAGGGATAGCAACGGAAAGCCCGAAGTGGGCCGGATTGAGCCAGGCCGGACTTGCAGTGAATAGCCCGGTGGCGCGTTCGTTTCGACCGCGCCAGGCCGCCAAATCCTTAAAAAAACCTTAAAATCGCATCAGGTCGGAAGACCTGACGGCACCTAAAAACAACCATAAAACACCCCAATTCCTATTTTTCAATTCGTTTTGGCTGTTCCAAACGGTTTTTATACCTTTGCAACCCATTTTAAAATTAATAATTAACCATGAGCAACTACGAGACAGTATTCATTCTCAATCCCGTTTTGTCTGAAGACCAGGCAAAGGATACTGTCGAGAAATTCAAGAAGGTGCTCACCAAGGCCAAGGCCGAGGTGATCAACGTAGAGCAATGGGGACTGAAGAAGATGGCCTACCCCATCCAGAAGAAGTCTACCGGCTTTTACAACCTCATCGAATTCGCGACAGAAAACACAGGCCTCATCAACACGCTGGAAACTGAATTCAGACGTGACGAATCGGTGATGCGCTTCCTTACCACCGTGCTGGATAAGCATGCTGTGGCATACAACGTGCGCAGACGCAAAGGCGAGTTCAATCGCACTAAAAAAGCTGTTACACCTAATAAAAGAGAGAGGGCCGAAGCATGACACTAATGAATGAACCGATTAAGCGCGCGGAAATAAAGCCAAAGTACTGCCGCTTTAAAAAGAACGGGATCAAGTACATCGATTACAAAGACCCTGATTTCTTGTTGAAATTTATCAACGAGCAAGGTAAAATTTTACCTCGCCGCCTTACCGGCACTAGCTGGAAGTTCCAGAACAAAGTAGCTCAGGCTGTAAAGCGCGCAAGACACATTGCGATATTGCCTTACCTGGCTGACCAAATGAAATAACCTATAACCTTGTAATACTATGGAAATCATTTTGACACAAGATGTAACAGGGCTGGGTTACAAAAACGATACAATCAAAGTAAAAGCGGGCTATGGCCGTAACTACCTCATCCCAAATGGTGTGGCCTTGATCGCTAACGAGCCGAATAAAAGAAAAGTAGCTGAAGACATCCGTCAGGCTGCGCACAAAGCTGCGAAGTTGAAGCAAGATGCTGAGAGCTTAGCTGCAAAAATCGGTGAGTTGACAATTGAAATTGGCACGAAGGCTGGCGAAACCGGAAAAATTTTCGGTGCCGTTACTGCCCTTCAAGTAGCTGATGCTTTGAAAGCAAAAGGATTTGATGTTGATCGCAAGAAGGTCAGCTTCAAAGAGCAACCAAAACAACTTGGCACGTACACTGCGTTGTTGGATCTTCACAAAGAAGTGAAGCACAACATCCAGGTGAATGTGGTAGCAGAGTAATCTGTTTTAGATTTTAAGAGAAAAAGCTGGAGAGAAATCTTCAGCTTTTTTTGTTGGTGGATTTGCTAACTGGTGTTTCGATCTGCTTCACCAATTCATCATACCAATCCTGACCGTATTTTCTGATGAGCGGATCCTTCAAAAATTTATACAACGGCACTTGCAACGATTTGCCGTAGCTGCAGGCTGCGGAACAAATGCTCCACTCGTGGTAGTTTACCGCTTCAAAATTTTTCTTTTTGGTAATGCGGATGGGATAAAGATGACAGGAGATCGGTTTGCGATAAGAAATTTTTCCATCGAGGTAAGCTTGCTCGATGCCGCATTTTAAAACACCGAGTTTATCATAATGGGCATAGGCACACTCACGGCCTTCGATCGTTGGTGTGGAAAAGTCTCCATCTTCATCTAAAATATAAGGACCTTGTTCTTCAATACTTTTCAAACCATCAGGTGTGAGATACGGTTTTACTTTTTCCTGAATCTCTTCCATAATAGCGAGCTCATCTTGGTTGAGCGGAGCGCCAAGGTCACCTTCCACGCAACAAGCACCTTTGCATTTTTCCAAGTGGCATACGAACTCCACTTTAGCAATGTCATCCGAAACTAAAACCTCTCCTACCTTAATCATTCGTTTCCTCTTTTAAATTCAAAATTTCGCCTTTTGGGATTCACCTTTCTTTCGCTTATAAAATTCTTTGTCTGCAATGTAACACAGTCGTTCTATTTCAGCATGAACCACTTCATCTTTATCCTTCCACTGAATCACAAAAGTACGTGTGGTTTCCCCTGATTGAGCAACGGCATCTTTAATTTCCTTAAGATCTGTTTCTGTAATCAAAAGTTTTGCAAACAGGGAAGTCTTGCCTGGTCTCTTAAATTTAATGTTGGCCGATTTATCCCAAACCACGTAGCTTGATCCTAAAGCGCGAATCAGCATAAGCATATAAAATGGATCAGCTGAAGAAAAAAAGCTTCCTCCAAAGATGGTTCCTACATAATTATAGGTCCAGAGGTTTAATCGCAGCCGTAAATGCACTTCGGATGAATCGGATGCCCAAAACAAAATCTTTCCACCGGTACCGAAATACATCGGATACCAGTTTATGAACGTGCGGAACTTCCAGGTAGAGAAAGATTCTTTTTTCTCGGTCTTTAGAAAATCAGGTTGCATAACGAATAAAAAGTTAACCAATAAGCAGTTGAGTGATTTACCTGAACTGAAGATTTGCCAACCGATAAAAAGCAAAATTAACTGAATTTATCATCCGCATTAAGTTGTTCACCTTTAACTTGCAGGTTGATTTATGGATAACTATTTACAAACGCTGAACGAGCCACAACTGGAGGCTGTGTTGAATACGGAAGGGCCGTGCATGATTATCGCGGGTGCGGGATCGGGCAAAACACGCGTGCTCACGTACCGGATTGCACACTTGATCAAGGACAAAAATGTTGACCCCTTCAGCATCATGGCGTTGACGTTTACCAATAAGGCTGCGAAGGAAATGCGTGACCGCATTGAAAAGGTGGTGGGGTCAGACGCACGCAATCTTTGGATGGGAACGTTTCACTCGGTGTTTGCAAGAATACTTCGCGCTGAAGCACATCATTTAGGTTATCCAAACAATTTCACTATCTACGACACGGATGATTCGAAGTCGCTGATCAGAAGTATTGTGAAAGAAATGGGGCTGGACGATACGCAGTACAAAGCCAACACTGTTTACAACCGAATTTCAGGAGCTAAGAATAAATTGATTGGGTGGCAAGAGTATCTAGCGAATCCATTGTTGATGGGCGATGATGCAAGCAACATGCGGCCCGAGATTGGAAACATCTTCAAAAAATATTCGGAGCGCTGCTTTAAAAGCGGAGCGATGGATTTTGACGATTTGCTATTTAATACCGATAAACTTTTTCGTGATCACCTTGAAGTGTTGAACAAATATCAGCAACGCATTCATTATGTTCTGGTCGATGAGTTTCAGGATACGAATCTTTGTCAGTATTTCATTGTGCGAAAACTAGCAGCGGTTCGGGAAAATGTTTGTGTAGTGGGCGATGATGCACAGAGCATCTACGGTTTTCGCGGAGCGGACATCTCCAACATTTTAAACTTCGAAAAAGATTATCCCGATTTACGGATTATCAAACTCGAGCAGAATTATCGTTCCACTAAAACCATTGTTGACGCAGCCAATTCAGTGATTGCGAAAAACAAAGCACAGCTTCCAAAAAATGTATGGACCGATAATGAAGAAGGAAATCTTATCGAACTGATCAAAGCCATTTCAGATAATGAAGAAGGAAGGTTGGTTGCCTCTTCGATCTTTGAAGAGAAAATGCAACATCAGTATTCCTTCAGCGACTTTGTTGTTTTGTTTAGAACCAATAGCCAGAGCCGCTCGATTGAAGAAGCGCTTCGCAGGATGAACATCAAATACAAAGTAGTAGGCGGACTTTCGTTTTATCAGCGTAAAGAAATTAAAGATCTCCTCGCCTACTTACGCTTTTCGCTGAACCAACAAGATGAAGCTTCCTTTCGTAGAATCATCAACTTGCCGAAGCGTGGAATTGGTGACAGCACGATTGATAAAATTGTTGTAGCTGCCAACGATCACGCCATTTCCATTTGGGAAGTGTTAGAGAATGCGCCTTCATTTTTAGGCGGACGCTCTTCAGGAGCCATTGAAGATTTTGTTACCAAGATCAAACGCTTTGGTGTGGAGATTCAAAACAAAGACGCTTACGAAGCTGCGGCAGAAATTGCAAAATCTTCCGGGCTGTTGAAAGAATTGTACGAAGACAAAACTGCCGAAGGGTTAAGTCGGTTTGAAAACGTTCAGGAATTACTCAACGCTATCAAAGAATATGTTGATGATCCTGAAAAAGAAGACAAGGGATTAGGTGCATTCTTGCAGGAAGTTTCATTAGTCGGTGGACAAGATGAAAACAAAGACAATGATCCCGACAAGGTAACGCTCATGACCATTCACATGGCGAAAGGTCTTGAATTCAAAAATGTTTACATCGTAGGCTTGGAAGAGGATTTGTTTCCATCGCAGATGATGCTGAGCAGTCGTGCAGAATTGGAAGAAGAACGAAGGTTGTTTTACGTTGCCATCACACGCGCGCAGAAAAGACTTTTCCTTTCTTACGCGACTTCACGTTACCGTTTTGGTAGATTAAAAAATTGCGAACCCAGTCGGTTCCTCGATGATGTAGACCAACGCTACGTTAAGATAAGTTCAAAGTTTAGTGGTAATGATTTGTTTACTCCCAACCCAAACTACGCCAAGAGCTTTGTGAGTGGCATGAAGAAAACCATCAGTTCACAGCCACCTCCGAAAAAAGCGGTGGCCTATAAACCAGCTGCTGATTTTACCCCAAGCGACACTAGAGGATTGAAAGAGGGAATGAAGGTAGAACACCCTAAATTCGGCTTTGGTACTGTAACAAAAATGGAAGAAATGGGCGCTGAGCGCAAAGCAAGAATCAATTTTGCCGATTTTGGCGAGAAGACCTTATTGCTTAGCTTTGCCAAGCTGAAGATTCATGAGAATTAACATTTGACCCTTTATCCTGAGGTCAACAAATCAAAGTAAAATTATGGTAGTAGGAGAATACAATACCCAACGCGAGGCGATTATCTTAAAAGAGTATGGTCGCAACGTTCAAAAATTAGTCAACTACATTCGTACGATTCCTGATAAGGAAAAGAGAACGAAGATGGCAACCACGCTGATTGAATTGATCAAGCAGTTGGCGCCTGTCGCAAAAGAAGCACACGAAAACCCGCAACGCATGTGGGATGATCTTTATATCATTGCTGATTTCAATCTTGATGTCGATAATCCTTTCACAACTCCTGATCGCACGATTCTGTTTAAGAAGCCACGCAAAATGGAATACCCACAAAACGATGTGCGGTTCAAGCATTACGGAAAGAATATTGAAAGACTAGTAGCTGAAGCTATCAAAAAAGAAGATCCACAAGAGCGTGAGGAAGCTACGATCTATCTCGGCAAGTTGATGAAGACATTCTACAGCAA
>DASYTA010000140.1:0-3605 GCA_036002745.1 Cyclobacteriaceae bacterium
CTTGAGCATTTTAGCCCTTGTAAATTGACCGTCAACAGTGAAGAACACTTTGTTGTCTTTTCCTATAGAGATAATAATCATATCTCTTTCAGGAATTGGCATTTCTGAAACTGAAGAAGGTATTGACACCTGCACCGGTTCATCAGGCGTGGCCGTAGCCGTAAGCATGAAGAACGTAACAAGCAGGAAAGCCAAATCCACCATCGGTGTCATGTCGATGGAGGGTGTAGCTCGGTGCATTTTTACTTTTGACATAGCAAATCAGTTTATTCGATTTATACTTTGGCTTGCGCTGTAAAATTTTGGATGATGCTAAAGCCAGCTTCGTCAATGCCATAAGTAAGAGCATCAATTTTGCTGGTGAAGTAGTTATACAAAATAATGGCGATAGCTGATGTTCCGATACCCAATGCAGTATTGATCAAGGCTTCAGAGATACCATTGGCAAGTGCAACTGAGTCAGGTGCACCGGCAGTTGCCAAGGCAGCAAATGACTTGATCATACCAAGTACCGTTCCTAGAAGACCCAACAGCGTTGCAATGGAAGCAATTGTTGCAATAATTACGAGGTTTTTTTGCATCATTGGCATTTCCAATTGGGTAGTTTCTTCAATATCCTTTTGGATTAGTTGTATACGCTTATCAACTTCAATGGAAGTATTTTTTGTGAGCTCATTATACTTGTGAAGGCCGGCTCTCACTACGTTGGCAACTGATCCTTTTTGCTTATCACACTCAGTAAGAGCTTGATCTACGTTGCTGGATTCCATTAGGCTTTTGATTTTTCTAATAAAATTCTGAGTGCTACCTTTTCCTTGTGCCATTGTTATCGTAATGACGCGCTCGATACCGAATGTGATTACCATCATCAAAAGAGAGAGCAATAATGGAACAATGAAACCTCCCTTATAAATGATAGCTAGGTAATTTCCTGGCAATGGGTGATTATTATTATCGCCACCTTGAAAATTGTCAGGGCTTCCCAACACATAGAGATAAATTAAAATAGCGACAACAATTTCCAATGGAATAACCACGGCAGCAAAGCCAGATTTTAAGCTATCGCCTAAAGATGGGGAAGTGGACTTAGAGGGAGTTTTCATAACTAAAGTATAGGTTAAGGGTTAAATAAATGGGTTCAAATTAAATTTTTTTAAACTTAAGGTCTTAAAGATGCACGGCAGAAGTGAAATCCACAACTGCAAGCAACTAAAAATCTCAAATAATCAACTTTCGGTGCGCTATTGGTATAGATGGTAGCCACACTAAAGGTTGGTAAAGCCCATAAAAATACCCGCTCAACCTAGTACTGTAATCCTGATGCATACTTAAAGTCACAGGTAATTGGCTATTATTTTTTTTCTCCTTTTGAAAAATGATCTTTTCAATCTCCCAATCGTCGGGCCGATCCTGAGGAAAAGAATCATCAGAAACTTGAAAGCAAACGATTGTTTGACCTTTATTGTCAATAAAATTTCGTTTTGCAGTGTTTAAATATTGCTGTGTTGTGTTGGCAAAAAGTAAAGAAATGATGCAAGCAACCGCAAGGGCGAGTGGGTCTACCAAAAAGTACCGAGTATTCGAGTTGCTTCTTTTCATTTCGAGTTGTTCTGTCTCGCTATTTCTTGTCTCCTGTTATTAATTACAGATATAAGTAAAGGCAATGTAGAAATTGCAATCATGATTAACGCGATCAATCCAATGTAATCAACTAATTGCGGGAAAATCCTGCCTAACCAATATCCCGCCATCACTACTGAAATAACCCACAAAGTGGCTCCTAGTAGGTTATAAACCCAAAACTTATTCACATTAATTTTTGCAATTCCCGCAAGAATGGGTAGGAAGGTTCTAACAATTGGAATAAATCGTCCAAAAACGAAAGCCATCATTCCATGCTTTTGAAAGTATTCTTGTGTTAGGTCAACATATTTTTTTCTGTAAAAGAAATTCTCTTTTCGTTGACTGAAAAAGTCGCCTGTCCAGCGGCCGAAAAAAAAGCCACAGGCTGTTCCTAAAGTAGCAGCAACAATTAACATAGGAATCAATTCCGCAGGTGAAAGACTAATCCATTCGCTTTTGCACAAAAGGCCCGCGGTAAATAAAAGAGAATCACCAGGAAGGAAAAAACCAAAAAACAATCCGGTTTCGGCAAAAACAATAGCGACTAATAGAGCAACTCCACCAATATGAATAATTGTTTCAGGGCTAAGGGACTCCGGCATTATTGCGTCTAAAATCATACTGCTTTTAAAATATAGAGTCGATTGGTTGATAAGAAAATTTTAAGCCCGATAATCAACACCCTCAAAGCCTCCTTTTAAATATTATTTATTAAAGTATAGGGCAACGTAAATTTGGCGCAAAATACAAATTTTGATTAAAAGCGATTGTAAAATAATTTTTATCAAAATAAAAGGTGGAAATAACCAGCAACATAGAACTGATTACCTCATTTCGTAACAAAAAAACGCTCCGAAGAGCGCTTTTTTTTGATTGGACGCTAAGGCTTATCAGCCCCATCCGTTTGGGCAAATTTAACTGTGTATCCGCCAATTCGCTTTCCGTGATCCGAACCAGCTTCTATATCTACTCTATAATGTATACCACCGTATAGTCTCGACAACGATGCTTCTTGTGCCTGATCATTGAAATAAGTTGCGCCATCGGGGAAAAGATAGGAGAGCACGGATGCGGCAGCGGAAGAAAATGTGGAATGCCCTGAGGTATAAGAAGGAAAATTTGGAATTCCTGTTCCGGTTTTTATACTCGGGTCTAACTGAGTTGGTCTTGGATTGAAATAATAATATTTTGTTTCCCAACACCCCACGGCTGCATCATGCATAGCCATATTTAATAGTGCAAAAGCACGTGCGGCTCTTACTTCACTAAATTTTGCATCGCGCACATAGCTTTCTGCAATCTGATTCCAGTGCCCTGCAGGAGTGTATGTTCCAGCGCCATCAGCCCACTTAAGAACAATACCCTGGCGTTCGCGAGTGAGGTTTTGAGTGTAATACTTTACCTCATCTACTTGTTTTTTCATTTCACTTTGTGTGGCAATAGGAGGATTGCCAGGGCGTTCCTTTATAAAATCTGCATTGGTCATCATCCATCCTTTCACGCCCAAACCTGTTGAAGTCTTAGTGCCAAAAAACGGAAGCATTGGAGGGCGTGAAGGCAGATCAAGACTTACCCAAGTAATCACATCGCTTGAAGCAACCGATAATTTAGTCCAATGTGCTTTTGCTGTATCAGCCAATACAGCCCATTGAGTTTTTGTTCCTACTGCATTGGCCATACCGTCTGTGCCTGCTCTTGCAATGTAGTCGGCAGCAACAGCTTTGCCAAGGTTGATGCCCACAGTAATGTCACTTGAAGAAGCTTTTCCTGAGAGAAGGGCTGCGCTCCTTTGTTCGCCCGCTTTCTGAATGATCTCATCATAAGCGGCCGGGAAGAGTGCTAACAAAATGGTTTGTGCTACGCCAGACATCACGGCTTCTTCAGAAGGATATGCGGGAATATCTACTTTCGGCATCAGTGATTTCACACCTTTATCCACCACGTATGGAGATGGTCTATTGTATTGATATTTATAGTACCAC
>DASYTA010000141.1:0-8738 GCA_036002745.1 Cyclobacteriaceae bacterium
AGCCACCCGGAGTATTAGCAACATTTATTTGGGATTAAATTATTATTCATTTCGCAGAGCCCTTACACATGCTCAGGCAAATTTTGCCACGGGAGACTTTTATAAATCAGCAGAAATCAAGGCACGGTTTGACTTCCCCTATCTCGGCCAATTTTATTTAGAGCCTGAAGCGACTTTTAATAATTGGAATTTTTTTAACGTTTCCGACCTTACCCAAAAAAAAATACCGCCAACTGTTCTTGATAGAGTTGACAGAAAATACGGTTTGAAAATTGGCATACCTGTAGCGAGACAGATCAAAGCTTTTCTACAGGGTGCATACATCGTAAACAATGATCAATACATTGACAAAGAAGTTCTGGTCTCCACCGACACCCTTGATCAACTTAAATTGACTGGATTTCGATTTGGAGCAGGAGCCTCTTTTAGTTCAATGAATAGAAAGCAATATCCTTCGCAGGGAAAAGCATTTAGTATTTCAGCTGATTATTTTTCTCTCCAAGAGGACTTCGTGCCCGGCAACACTTCCATGATAGCTGCTCCAACAAGTAACAACAGGAGTTGGCTTCAAGCTAAAGTTACACTGGAACAGTATTTAAAAAAAGGAATTTACAGTTCTGGCTATTTACTGGAGGGTGTGTTTTCGAATCAGCCAACTTTTAGTAATTATTATGGCACGATAATCAATGCCCCAGGCTTCTACCCGCTACAAGACAGCAGAACAATTTTGCTACAGAAATTCAGAGCCTTTAATTACGTTGCCGGCGGATGGAGGAATGTATTTTCAATCAGAAAAAATTTAGATTTTCGATTGGAGGCCTATGCATTCAAACCACTCCAAACGATATCTCAAGATGGTAATCAAGGTGCACTTGTTGAAGAAAAAATTCAGCAGTTTTATTTTGCTGGAATGGCCAATCTCGTTATGCACAGCACCATTGGTCCCATTAGTTTGAGTTTAAATTACTATGATGATCCCAACAGACAGCTTTCAGTGCTTCTACATGTTGGGTTCTTACTTTTCAAAAAGACTTCTCTCGAATAAGTAGGTCATTTTCGTATTTGAAATGTTATAAAAAAGTGAGAAGTGAAGAGCCCGTACTTTTTTCTCCATTTTTAAATTTTTTAGCTATGTTTATCCTTTGATTGGCTTGAACCTATTTCTATGTATAGATCTTTACTTGCATTAGTTTTTTCAGCTTCCTCTTTCTTCTCCTTTAGCCAAACCGTGCAGTGGGCTTCAAAAGTGATTGAGTTTTCATCTGAATTAACGCCGCTACAATATTCTGCATCTCAAGCTTTAGGCAAACCAAATGTATTGCCAGCGGGCGGCCAAAATCCCAATGCATGGACACCCGATAAACCAAAACGCTCTGAGTTTCTTAAATTAGGTTATGCCACGCCTCTTCAAATACAACAAGTGGCAATAGCCGAATCATATAATCCTGGCTCTCTTTTCAAAGTTTACGTTTATGATGAAACAGGTGGGGAACATCTTGTTGGTACATTCAATCCTCAAGCGGTTCCGATTATCGCACAAATGCGTACGGTGTTTTTCGATAAGACCCCCTTCAAAGTAAGTGCTGTGAAACTTGAATTTGATGGCAAAGCGTTGTCTGATTATTTTTCAATTGATGCAGTGGCTATTTCAGATTCAGGTTATCCGATTATTGCAAACATTGATAGACCTGAGCTTCTTGAAAAAGGACTTATCATCGAGCATCTTGATAAGAATGTAAATAGCGAATTCAATGATATGAATGCGCTGCTTTCGCCGGATGGCAAGGTTCTTTACTTCAGTCGGCAAAATCACCCCGAAAACATAGGAGGTGTAAAAGACAAGGAAGATATTTGGTATTCTGAACTCGGACCTGACGGAAAATGGACCTTGGCAAAAAACGCGGGCCCTGTCTTGAATAATGCTTACCCTAATTTTGTTAGTTCTGTATCTACGGCTACACCTGATGGAAAGGCAGTTGTCTTAGTTTTAGGAAATAAATACAAGGATAACGGCAAAATGATCTCGGGTGTGTCAGTGAGCAACAATATTGGCGGCACGTGGAGCAAACCAAAATTGCTTCAAATAAAAAATGATTATAACTACAACGAACGAGCTCAATATTTTTTATCCAACACACAGAAGGTTTTATTGATGTCGGTTGACCGTGAGGATACGCGCGGAGGCCGAGATATTTATGTCAGCTTTTCAGAGAACGATACAATTTGGAGTGAGCCGCTCAATCTCGGTGATGACATTAACACAGCAGGGGAAGAAGCTACTCCGTTTTTAGCTTCGGATGATCATACACTATATTTTTCATCCAATGGCTATAGTGGATATGGAGGAAGTGATATTTATATGTCCAAGAGGTTGGATGATTCCTGGACAAAGTGGTCAGACCCGAAGAACATGGGGCCTGATATCAACTCCAAAATGGATGATATCTTTTTCAATATTCCTTCCACCAGCGACTACGCCTATTTTTCAAGAGCAATGACACCTGAGAACTTTGATATCTTCCGGGTGAAGATGCCATTGTTCAAAAACCCGGAACAAATCATCATTGTAAAAGGACAATCTGTTGACGCAAAAACAGGAAAACCAGTCGGAGCAAAAATAATTTATGAGCGATTGAAGGATGGAAAACAAGTAGGGCAAACTCACTCTGACCCTACAACTGGAAATTATGAAATTCATTTGCCTGGAGGAGAACTCTACGGCTTTCGTGCAGAGGCGAAGGATCATATCTCAGAAAATAGGAACCTCGACTTACGCAATAGCAAAACGAATACATTACAGGAGGATGTAAAACTTGAACCCATCCAGGTCGCTGCCATAAAAGAAAATGTCACTATCATACTCAATAATATTTTCTTTGACTTCGATAAAGCCACACTGAAACCCGAATCATTCCCTGAGCTAAATAGAATTGTCACGTTGATGACTGAAAAACCAACAATGCAAGTGGAGATCGCGGGGCACACAGATTCAACAGGTCCTGATAATTATAATATGGATTTGTCTGAAAGAAGAGCGAAGTCTGTAGGCAAGTATTTGATTGAAAAGGGAGTCACTGCGGAACGCATTTCAATTGTCTTTTTCGGAGAAACAAAACTCATCGATTTAACCAACACAAAAGCAGGTAATGCCAAGAACAGAAGAGTAGAATTCAAAATTTTAAAGATGTAGAATTATGAAGAAGCTCATTTTTCTAATCTATTTGTTGAGTCTTTACTTTACAGCTCAAAGCCAGGAAAGTGATACTCTAATTTATGCACAAGGAGACATTACTAGTGCAACAACGAAAGAACCTGTCGTTTCTAAGATTTCTTATAAGAGTTTGCCATACGGAAGTAAAGCAGGTTTTCTTTCAGGTAGCAATTTTAAATTTCCTTTGTTTGACAATGAGAAATATGAGCTCACAGTAGTGGCTCCTGGTTATGCACCATCTAAATATATGCTTGATCCAGCAGAAGCCAACACGGAGCGCAAAGTGATTAAGAATATTGAATTAGGATTGCCGGTGAGTGCTGTTAAAGTTGCGGAAGAAACTCACACGGTTGGTAAGATAATGCGTTTGGACAACCTGATCTTTAATGCTGGAACTTCCAAGATTGAGTCTTCTTCGTACGAAGAATTAGATCATGTAGTGAAAATGCTTAAGGACAATCCTAAAATGATCATCCAGCTGGAAGGTCATACAGATTTTCAAGGTTCACCTACTGCGAATATGAAACTGTCTCAAGACAGGGTTGATGCTGTGAAGAATTATTTAACATCCAAGGGCGCCAGCAAAAACAGTATCAAGACGAAAGCATTCGGTGGCACTCAACCCATATCAAGAGAAAATACCGATGAGGCACACAAGCTAAACAGGCGTGTGGAGGTGAGAGTACTTCAGAATTAATTTAAAGGAGCCTGTGCAGTCAAGTTTTGATGCGCGTGTGATCTCAACAACTCAGTAAGATTGTCTTTTTGTTTTTCACTAAGCCCACTGTTCAAAATTGACCTGGCAAGTATGGGCTTGAATTCTTCGATGCGAGGGTTATCATAAATTTTCCAAGCGTTCTGCAGGTACTGACAACTAGCTATGAGATCATTTCTGTGGAATGATTCAACGGCAAGATTAAAGTAAAGCAAGCCTGAAAGTTGAACGGGGAGAATCTCATGATAAATTTTAATATGAGAAAGATAAAGCTGGCCGTTATCAGTTCTGTTGGTTCTATAATTTTCGATCCTTTCTTCAATTTTCTCTTTGTCGATTACAAATCCTTGGTACCGGTCAGTGCTTTCCATTAACACTTCACCTTGATCTGTTTCAGCAATTAAGAAAATGTGATAGTTAGTTTCTATAATCCTGTGCCTAATACCTAAATTGGTAAGTGCCCTACTTAAGAAGTAAGTTCCGCTAAGGCAATCGTAATTTCCCTTTTCAAAAACATCATTGACAGTGGCATAAGCGTGATAGCTCTTAAGAAAATTGCGGTGTGCTTTGTTAAAAAGAGACTTTGCGAGTTTGATTTCTGATGTTTTCTTTTTGTTAAGTGATTTAGTAAAGCTGGAAATTTTGTTGAGGTAAGCTTGGGATAGCTCTGTAGAAACCAATTCTTGACCATTGCCTTGCCTTGGAAAAGCAAGGATCATTAAGAGAATAACTGAAAGAGCTGTTTTCATGTTAAGCCAATGTTAAGAAAACACAAAATAAATTTAACATTTGCATAACAATTATCCTATTGAACGGAGGAAATTGTGTGAGTCAGCTTTTTGTTGAAAATGAATAACTTTCAGAAAAATCCAGAAGAAATGAGTGTTGCAATGGCAGGCATAGACAGCCAGCAAATACTGTCTGTTTTTGAAAAGCAGAAAAAAAGAAGTCTTTTGCTTCGATCCGAAAGCGTAGATGATCGCAAAAAAAGATTAGTTGAGTTTGAGAGCTTTCTCCTAAAAAATAAAGACCGGGTTGGCGAAGCTGTGTTCAATGATTTTAAGAAACCCAAAACAGAATCAGATATTTCGGAAGTATATCCAGTGCTCACCGAAATCAGGCACACATTGGAACATTTGAGTCGTTGGGCTAAGCCACAAAAGATAGATGCGCCACTTACTTATTTAGGCACTCGCTCAGAAGTGCGTTATGAGCCTAAAGGAGTTTGTTTGATTATAGCACCGTGGAATTTTCCATTCAACCTATGTATTGGTCCTCTTATTTCTTGCCTTGCTGCTGGTAATACAGCGGTAATTAAACCATCGGAGATGACTCCGCACACATCAAAACTTATTGCTGAACTGATTAAGGAATTTTTTGATGAAGATTTAGTGGCTGTAGTTCAAGGTGATCAAGAAGTATCAGCACAATTGTTGTCGTTTCCGTTCGATCATATTTTTTTTACTGGCAGCCCAGGCGTTGGAAAGATTGTGATGAAAGCCGCAGCTGAAAATCTTTCATCGGTAACGTTGGAGTTGGGAGGGAAATCGCCGGCGATCATTGATGAATCAGCCAATTTAAAAGACACCGCGAAGCGGATTGCTTTCGGAAAATTTTTAAACAACGGCCAAACCTGTATCGCGCCAGACTATGTATTAGTACATGAAAACGTTAAGGCAAAATTCATTGACGAATTAAAATCTGTTACCAACGAGATGTTTGGTGAAAAAGGAAGTATCAGTGAGTCATCCCCTAATTATTCACGCATCGTAAACCGAAAACATTTCGATCGGCTCAATAAAATTTTGCAGGATGCTATTGACAAAGGAGCCAAAATTGAAATGTCGGGCCCGGTGAATAAGGATACAAACTTCATTCATCCTGTTATTTTGACGAACGCAGGCCTTGATACCCTGGCGATGCAAGAAGAGATATTCGGCCCGATATTACCTGTGATTCCATTTACAACGCCCGATCAAGTTACTTACATTGTAAATGCTAAACCTAAACCTCTTGCTCTTTACGTTTTTTCTAATCGAAAATCATTTAGAGAAAAAATCTTGTCGGAGACTTCTGCAGGTTCTGTTGGTGTGAACGATTGTGTGCTGCAGTTTTCACATCCAAACTTGCCATTTGGTGGAGTAAACAATAGCGGTATCGGTAAGTCGCACGGCTATTATGGCTTTTTGAGTTTTTCAAACGAAAAGCCAGTATTGAAGCAGAAAAGAGGATTTTCTGTCGCGTATTTGATGCATCCTCCTTACACTAATCTACGAAAGAAATTGGTGAACTTAATGCTGCGTTGGTTCTGACGAAAATATTTTTTGATTTTACATTTTAACAAAATATCAAATCACCAACTGCGTTTGGCATTTGTTATTTTTGTAATTCAATTTCTTTTTAAAATAAATCATTAGCTCATGAAAGTTCTCAAGAAAATCCTAATCGGCTTATCTATAGTTGTTGGTTTGGTGATTGCATCTGCGATCATTTTACCCATCGTTTTTAAAGACAAGATAAAATCCAAGATCGATGAGGAGATCGCAAAGACTGTCAACGCTGATGTAATTTTTGATGTTAATAACTTTAGTCTATCTGTATTTCGTCATTTTCCAAACATCACAGCTGAAATAAAAGAACTGGGCGTGTTCAACCGAGCTCCTTTTGCTGGAGTTCACCTGTTTGTTGTTGAGCGCCTTGATATTGAAATCAATCTAAAAGATGTTTTGTTTGGCGATCAACTTCGCGTGAAAGGAATTACGCTTATTCGACCTCAAGTTAATGTAGTGGTATTGAAAGGTGGTCTTGCTAATTACGACATCATGTATCCTTCAAAAGACACTGTAAAGTCAACGGAGCCGAGCAAGTTTTCATTTGCTATAGATAATTGGACAATTGATGACGGAGAAGTTGTTTATGATGATGCCACCATGCCCTTTTACTTAGCACTTGGAGGACTAGATCATTCGGGAAGCGGAAATTTTAATGAAACGCAATTTGATCTTAAAACAAAAACAGTTGCAGATTCTGTTACTGTTCGATACGGAGGAGTGGAATATATTTCGAATAAACACGCGGCCATCGACGCAGTCATCGGAATCAGTGAAGGGTATAGCAAATATGAATTCAAAGAAAACTCAGCTAAACTGAACGACTTTGGGCTCGGCTTTGATGGATGGTTTAAAATGAATGAGAAAGATTTTGGGATGGACATTAATTTCAAAAGCCCCGAAAATTCTTTCAAGAGCTTGCTTTCATTGGTGCCAGGAATGTATTCTAAAGATTTTGATAAAGTAGAAACAAAAGGGGATCTGGCCTTTAATGGTTTTGTAAAAGGAACTTACAGCTATAAGCAAATGCCCGCTTTCAATGTTGATTTGAAAGTAAAGGACGCCATGTTCAAATATCCATCACTGCCAACAGCGGTAAGCAACATCAACATGGATTTGCTAATTGACAACAAAACGGGTGTGATCGAAAATACTTTAGTCGATCTGAAGAAATTGCATTTGGATTTTGGTTCGAACCCTGTTGATGCAAAGGCGACCATTGCAAACCTGAAGGATTATAAAATGGATGCGAACTTGAAGGCAGCTTTGAATCTTGCTGAACTAGGAAAAATGTTTCCGATGGATGGAATGGAAATGAAAGGAACCTTTAAAGTTAATGCTTCGGCCAAAGGAACTTATGACAGCATCAAAAAAATAATTCCAGCCGTTGATGTTGCGATGTCATTGAATGATGGATATGTGAAATCTTCCAAATTTCCGTTGCCATTACAAGATTTGAAATTCAATTCAACTGTTAAAAATAGCTCAGGCAAAATGGCGGAGACGTTTATTAACGTAAATGGATTTTCAATGATGATGGATGGAGAGAAATTCACAGCTGATCTTAAGCTGCAGAATTTAGACGACTACACTTGGGATTTAAAAGCAGATGGAGGCATCGACATCGAAAAGATGACAAAGATTTTCCCTGTTGAGGGAATGGGTCTGGCTGGCAAAGTGAAGGCAAACATTGAATCGAAAGGAAAATACTCTGATGTGAATGCCAAACGTTACGACCGCTTGGCAACAAGTGGTTCTGCTTCATTAAAGGATTTCAAGTTTACTTCTAAAACATTACCCTATGCTGTTACCGTAACGCAAGCCAATGCAACGTTCAATCCGCAAAAGATTGAAATGAAAAATACCAGCGGTACGATTGGCAAGAGCGACTTTAGCGTGGATGGAGCGGTGAGCAATTATATCGGCTATGTATTTGGTAAGGGAACGATAAGCGGTAATCTAAATTTTAATTCGACTTTGCTTGACTTAAATGAATTCATGACCGACAGCGCTCCTGCGGATAAAAAAGATACTGCAAAGCTCAGCGTAATTCCTGTTCCGGATAACATCGACTTTATTTTACATTCGGACATTAAGACAGTAAAAATGATGGACTACGTCATGACACAAGCGGTTGGCGATGTTGTTGTAAAAAATGCAGTTGCTGATTTAAGGAACGTGAAGTTCAATCTGCTGGGTGGTTCATTCGTAGTGAATGGAACATACAACACTAAAGATTTGCAGCATCCGAAATATGACTTCGGTATGAAGATCGACAATATGTCAATCCAACAAGCGGCAAACTCGTTCTCTGTTGTGAAGACTTATGCGCCGATTGCCGGGCTTGCAAATGGAAAATTCGGTACAGATTTTAAAATAAGTGGTGAGCTCGGTCAAGACATGATGCCCAAGATGAACACTGTAAATGGAAATGGATTGATCAAGATCGCAGAAGCTTCTATAACTCAATCAAAATTAGTTT
>DASYTA010000142.1:0-5904 GCA_036002745.1 Cyclobacteriaceae bacterium
AAACTATGCTTTTTAATAAAGCGATATCCTTGAATAATTAAATTATCGAAAGTGGAGATTTCACTATCTACCGATGCCAGCGAGTGCAGGATGACAAATTTAAAATCGGAAGGCATACTATGGTGTGCCAAGGAATCATAGTGGCTGACCAAATCGATTTCCGATGACTCGGCCATGTCGTGCAATATTTTATTGAACAACAAATTTACCCGATGATCTGCCTTGAAACCCAACTTAATTCTTATAAAGAAACATTTCTTTGGGATAATAGTATCTACCGAATATTTAGAAGTGTAGGGACTATCAACTGTATCCACGTGAACAAACCAATAGACATCTGCACGTTTGGGTCTCTTTTTGAAAATAGAGTATATAATATTTGAATCGATGTAACGCTTACTATCAGCTACAGCCATGTACACCAAATTCGTTGCTTCTTTTGGAATTGAGGTGTCGGCTTGTAAATCATGAATGAGCGGAACATAATGTTTTAAGTCAACGAACTCTGTGTGTTGCTCGCGAAGGTGTCGTGCTTTCAAAAGCACGAACATGAGCGTAAAGAAAACGACAGCGATACAATACGTAAACCAACCTCCTTGTTCGAACTTGTGGAAATTAGAAACTAGAAATAACATCTCAATAGTAAAGAAGATCATTCCAATAAAAGCTGTGCGCACGCGTGAGTGTTTAGCTGTGCTGAAGTAAAATACAAGCAGCGTTGTTGTCATCAGCATGTTGAGGATAATCGCTAAACCGTACGCTCCTTCCATAGCAGACGATTCTTTGAAGATCCAAACGACAGCGATAGTTCCAATCATCAAGATCCAATTAATTGCGGGCACATATATCTGCCCCTTCATTTGGCTGGGATAGCGCACTCGAGTACTTGGCCACAATTTTAACTTCATGGCTTCATTCACCAGTGTGAAAGTTCCGGATATCAAAGCCTGACTAGCAATAACTGCTGCCATCGTAGCTACGATGATGCTGAAAATCAAAAACTGATCGGGTACAAGAGCATAAAAAGGAGTTTTAATTCCAAGTAATGAACCTTCTTGTGTAAGAAGCCAGGCACCCTGACCGAAATAATTTAATAGCAAAGTGATTTTGACGAAACCCCAGCCCACGCGTATGTTGCTTTTGCCACAGTGACCTAAGTCGGAATACAAAGCTTCAGCTCCAGTGGTACAAAGAAACACATCACCCAACAGCCAGAATCCTTTGGGATATTTGGCTAGCAGATTCCACGCATGAATAGGATTGATAGCCTCTAATACTTTCAAATTTTGCAACACATGGATAAGGCCAAAGCTGCCAATCATGATCACCCATATCAACATGATTGGCCCGAATGTTTTGCCAACAATGTTGGTACCGAATTGCTGAAAAAAGAATAGCAATACGAGAATGCCAATCACTATGGGAACAGTTGGTATGTGAGGATAATTGATTCGCAATCCTTCCACGGCAGAAGAAATACTAATAGCCGGAGTAATAAAACCATCAGCGATCAACGTGGCACAGCCAATGATAGCTGGGAAAATTACCCAAGCCGCTCTATATCTCCGTACTAATGCATACAAGGCAAAAATTCCACCTTCACCCTTGTTATCGGCATTTAAAGCTAGGTAGACGTATTTAAAAGTTGTGATTAGTGTGAGCGTCCAAAATATGCAGCTTAATCCTCCTAACACCAGCTCCTCCGAAATCACTCTCGGCCCGATAATCGCCTTAAAAACGTAAAGAGGAGATGTACCAATATCACCGTAAATGATTCCGAGCGATACTAAAACACCGGCTGTGGTGAGAGGATGGTTTCTTGAATCGTGTAGAGTTCCCATGTATTATAATTCCTATCTTCTAGGATTAAAATTGTCCTTTAGTAGTACCGGTTTTGAGACTTGGGTCTTAAAAAAACAATACGCGAACGCGTTTAGTGTAAAATTTGGCATTGAAGGGCAGCCTGCTTTGCAAACGGACGTAAAATTACGCTAACTGAAAGGATTTATTGACACGTTAAAAAAATATTTTGCAAAGCCATTTTTAAGCCTGATAACCAATGTATTTTTGCCTGAAACAACCCTCATAACGTATGTTCAAAAATCTCATTGTAATCGTTGTAGTTGCACTTGCCATTGCTGCCTGCGACAATAAGTCTGAAAAACTTCAAACTGAATTAGATTCACTGAAGGCTGAATTACAAACCAATCAAAAGTTTGTAGAAACCTTGCAAGAAGTGGGCACGCTCATGGACTCCATCGATGCTAATCGTCAATTGCTTCGTGTAAATATGGTAGAAGGTACTACGTACTCTGACTATACCTCACGCATGAAGGATATCAATAATTATGTGAAAGACACGCAAGGGAAAATTGAGGATTTAGAGAAAGCACTGAAAAAATCAAAAGGCAATGCTAACGCCTATGCTGCAACTATAAAAAAATTGAAAGCTGATTTGGAAGCAAAAAACCTGGAGATCACCAAACTTCAAGATTTGGTTGCTACCCTTGGCAACGAAAACCAAAATCTGATCACTACCAATGGTCTGCAGCAAGCTGAGATCAATGACAAGAGCGCACAAATCGAGGCCAAGAAACAAGAGTTGGATTTATTGGAACAAAAAATTCAACAAGTGCAGATTCAAAGCAAGGTGAGTGAAGCTGACTCGTACTTTGCGCGTGCCCAGGCAGTGGAAGAAGCAGCTAATCGCACGAAACTGGCACCACGTAAAAAGAAAGAAACTTATAAAGAAGCGATCGAGCTTTACAGAAAATCATTGAGCTTAGGTAAAACTGAGGCTCAGTCAAAAATCGATGCGCTGAGCAAGAAGATTTAGAAAGTCATTCAGAAAATAAAAAGCTGGTTCAGAAATGAGGCAGCTTTTTTTATGATGTTTTTTTCAGACGTGATGACAATCAAGATGGGTAATGCTCTCACTCTATAATCGATAAAAAATGAAATTCTCCTCTTAAGCGGAAATAATAATTACATAGTTTTACAACTCCTATGTCTTTTTAATTATGGATATTTTTGCCTTCAAAAGGAACCGCATTTCATTTGTGGTGCCTTCCATTTTCATCGCGAGCCTTCTTTTATTTGTTTTCAGTCTGTTTTCAGCTCTACAACGAAGCGATCAGGTCGAAGAATCCCAATTGCGTCTTATTGTAGATAATCTTCAGCTCGAGAACCGTATTGTGTTTAGCAGCATTGAGTCGGCGGTGAAGCTTGAAGGTAAAAAAATTGAATCGGGAGGCCACGAGATACTCACCGGAAAATCGGACATCTCCTCTCTAAAAAGCCTGATTGATGTAACGGATAAGGTTGCTGCAATCGGTATTATCTCCGAAGATGGTGAAGAATTTGCCATTCAAAAGAGAAACAATTTGTTCGCCACTTATTATTATCATTCTGCTCTTGATTCGCTTGCCAAGGTTACCGTTTGGAATTCGAATAAAAAAAAGGAGGTGCCTGATACGTTAGTTGGAAACAGGATGTATTATGCCAATATCTTTCAGGTTTATGCAAACGAGACATCGGGCAAGCAATTGTGGAGGCCGGCCTCAAATCTTCCAGGTTATGCAGGCCGTAAAGGATTGTCGGCTTCGATCCTTGTCACGGATACGATTACCAAAAAGAAATACATTGTCATATTTTTTGTGCCTTTCAAAAGGATGATGACGAATACGGTCAAGGTGGGATATAAAAAAGGCGAAGTCTTTATTTTCCGCAACGACAGTCTGTATTTTAATTTCGATGGCACAAGCGATTCTGCTAGTGGTTTTGATACGACCAAATACTTTGTTTCGTGGAAGGATATTTCAGATAAAAAACATTCAGAGGCAATTAGAACCTGGCAATCACTGGACCGTCACGATTCAATTCGGATCGCCAGGTTCAAAAGTGATGGGGTTAACTACTACGCTGCCTTTAGTTCCATTATTCCTGGCGATGATGGAACCTATTACGCCATGGTAGTTCCTTCGGCTTCGTTGCCGACACTATTTCGTAGCAAATCAGGAGCGTTTGTACTTGGTGCATTCATTTTATTGCTGGGCACCGGGATAGTTTTCGCTATTGCCTATGTAAAAAATTCTAACAAGGTCCGCTTTGTACCTTTAACTGCAGATGCAGTTAAGCAAATGATTTCTCTTGGCGAAAGCGACTTGCTGGAGTTTAAATCAACCATTCGCACCAACCTGTATGCAGGAAAACCAGGAAAGGAAATTGAACTTGCATGGCTTAAGTCGGTCGTTGCCTTTTGCAATACCGAAGGAGGCACTATTCTTATTGGCGTGAAAGATAATGGTGAAATTTTAGGGCTAGAGGCTGACAATTTTCTGAATGACGACAAATGCTTGCTTCATGTTCAGAACTTGATCAGCGAGCATGTAGGTGTTGAGCATTTGTCTTACGTTCGATTCAGCCTGCTCGCGATGGGGGACAAAAAAATATTGGCCGTTCAATGTATCCCGCTAAAACGTATCATGCTGCTGAAATCTTCCGGCAGAGAACAATTTTATGTGCGTTCCGGTCCGTCATCAATCGAATTGCCGATGAGTAAAGTTCTGGAATATGTGAACGACCGCAAGAAAACATTTTGACCTAAGCACTTTTTGATGTTTTATGACTGCTTGTTAGGTGCCTTTGTTTTTTTTATGTCTAAGCAATTTTCATTAAAGTATCGTGTTTAATTCCATTTACTATGAACTCTGATAAATCTCTTTCACCTGAATCCCATAATAGTTCGAGTCTCTTTTGTTCACCTGATTTGTCAAGTTGAAAACAGATTAGATCAATATCTATTTTGCTTTTTAATAATTTTGAAAAGAAATCTAGATTACTAGAATAATAATCCATTTTTGTTTTGTCAAGGTCAAATCCAAGATAGACAACTTTGGTTTTAAGTTTTCCCATTGAACAGGCTGATGCAACTCTATGAACCAATTGGTAAGGCAAGTCATTAATTAATCTAGCATCAATTTTATTTTTTATATAATCACCAATCATCTCCAACCATCCCTCTAATACAAGCTTTCTGTTATTACTATCACCTAACCAATTTTTTACGGTTTCGTAAGGTGGTTCTGTTCTTTTTGATTCAATTGCAATACAAGCATTTTGGTATTCAATTATTAAATCTGTACAAGAAGGTCCTCCATTTCCTTTTTTTACTGGAGTCTCGAACTCGAAAATGTATTTTGCATTTGTCTCATCTGAATTCTCAATCAATCCAAAATTATTCCATTTTTGATTTTTAAATAAAACGAGCAGAGGAATAGTCGAACGATACGGAGATTTAAACTCATTACTCCCATATTTTTCAACTATTTCATTGAATGTTAAAATTTTATCATTCTTAAAATAAACTTCTCGTTTATGCATTGTTGTGCAGTCTACTTTTTCTTCGTCATTAATTCTGTTAAGCCAAATGGAGAAATAACATTTATACTCCCATTTGCATTTGTTGAAACATTTATTTTTGTGAAGCTTCCTTTATAATACCAAAAGAATTGATCAGATATTGGTTGCTCATGCTCATGATAAGATTTTTCTATCAAAAGTTTTGTCTTTTGGATAAATTTCACAAAATCAACTGGTTTATCCTTGCTGATTTTACAAATGTTCACAAGACCTTTGTTCGGCATTGCGACAACAGAGCCCCATTCTCCAACAAGTTCAGGTGAATTCTCTATTAAGTCCAAAGCATAACTTGCCGCATAATCTTCGCTACCTAAGAAGCTCATTTCAATCTTTACACCATCAACATCAAAGCTTTGAGTTACTTTCTCTACTTGCTGTTTATTGATATTGGCTTGAGCAACTTTAAATACCGCGGCAGTCTCCAACTTCCAAAGCTCGAAGATTTTCCTTTGAACAGGAGTAAAAGCTCCTGGTAAATCAAGC
>DASYTA010000143.1:0-5773 GCA_036002745.1 Cyclobacteriaceae bacterium
ACACCCTGCTTATATCGGGATTCTGTGAGCACCAAAGCTTCTCTCGCATTTTTTACCTGCGCATCCGAGTGATTGATTCGATCTTGATTAGAAATCAAGTCAGCTTGAACCTGTGCTAAGTCTTTCTTCAAATTATTTTCCGTGGACTTAACTGCAAGTTGACTAGCTTCAACATTCTTTCTTGATATCTGAATATTTTGATTCACTTTACCCGCAGAGTAAATTGGTATGCTTAGTCGTAAGCCTACGAGATAATTAAAAATCAATGGTTCGATCGAAGGCTGATAACCATTTTTGTAACCAGTGCCCCCAACCAAGCTCAACACCGGATAGCGGCTATTCTCTGAATATTTCAAATCCATTTCACTGGCAAGTGTATGCTGATTAGCAAGAAGTAAATCAAAGTTATTTTGCTTCGCATAATCCGCAACGGCGCCTTCTGAAAAAGAGGGAAAGTCAAAATCACCAACAGTAGGTTCAGTACTCACTCCGGTGGTGTATTCCAACAACGCTTTCTGCTTTTGCAATGAATTGACAAAATCTACTTTACGGTTTTCTTCAATGTCGATGTTGCTTTGAATATTGGATAAATCAATTTGCAACGCATCGCCTCGTTTCATTCTGCTATCTACTATTTTTTTATTCTCATTCAAGAATGCTAAAAGAGAGTCCTCAACAGCAATCGCTTTCTTTAAGAAAACAATGGAGTAATAAATGTTTGATACCTGCGATGCAACTTGCGCCTTGGCTTGCTCGATATTCGTTGTAGCACTTAACAAATCTGTTTTTGCTTTTGCAATCTGAGCATTAGTCTTTCCAAAATCCCAAATCGGCTGAGTCAATGACACATTAAAATCGTAGTTGTTATTGGGCTGGAATTTTAACTCTTGTCCGAAATTGACTGTACTTATCGGGGTAACATAAGTATAAGAACCATTTCCTGATATAACAGGATAATAATTGCTACGCGCCAAACCCACACGCAGACCCGATGCTTCGGACGCTTTTTGCAGCTCCTGAATTTTGGGGAAATAGGTAAATGATTGCTTAATCAGTGATTGCAGTTCTGTGTTGGTTTGTGCATTCACAAAAGTGAAAACCAACAACGATGTGAGAGATAAAAATATTTTTTTCATAAGTTCGACTATTCGTTGCGTTAATAACTAAAATTTAAAATCTCAAATCTGTCTTCTTAGTAAATGCATTCGAGTATGAACGGGGATCCATCCAACCGACGATAAGACCATTTTTAAAAAATATTGACCTTCCTGATTTGAAATTATTCCAGGCTTCCTGGATTACTACATCATAATCCAACTGCGCCTTAGTTTGTTCCTTTCGATTCTTCATGTTTATAATTTTAAATTTCATTTGTTAGCTCATGATTTGGACTTCATAGCTATCAAGACTTAATGGCTTTCTTCTGAAATTTTTTGCATAGTAGCCTTATCCACTTTCTTCGTTCGCAATAAGAACATGAAAGGGATCATGCAGATAAAAAACAATACGATAAGTTTGAAACTATCTGCATACGCTAGCAGATAACTTTGTTTTGTAACTGCAAGGTCCAATATTCTATTACTAAACTCTGTTGATTGCAATGGATTAAGGCCGCTACTTAAAGCACCTGCTTGATATTGTGAGAGACGCTCCTGTAACAAAGGATCGTTGGCTTGCATGTTACTGACAAAGTCGCCTCTATGAACAGCGTAACGCATTGTTACATACGTATTCATAGCAGCTATACCAAACGCGCCACCCAGTTGACGAATCATGTTTGTAAGAGCTATACCACTCGGCATTTCATGTGGCGCAAGTCCCACCATTGCTTGGTTGATCAACGGTACTGTCAAACAAGCTGTTCCAATTCCACGAAACACTTGTGTCCAAAAGAAAAAGGGAAGACCAACATCTGGAGTGACTAACGAAGACGTGTATCCATGCAAAATGAAAAACACAAAACCGATCACCACAAAAATTAATGGCGGTGCTCCCGATCCAAGACTTCGTCCTACAATTGGCATACAAAAAATCGCCGCGATTGCGCTCGGTACGAGCCCTAATCCTGCGTCGGTTGGTGTATAGCCTAAGATGCGCTGTACTAATACTGGAAAAATGAATACGGACCCAAACATCCCGAACCCAACAGCAAACGTAAGCACATTACTTGCCCATAAGTTTCTTCGCTTGAGTACATCAAGATGAATCATTGGCTTCTCGGCCGTCAACTGGCGATACACAAAAGATATTAAACCAATTGCTGCGATACCGGTCAATATCACAATCGTTCTGTCCTGAAACCAGTCATCCGCTTCGCCGCGTTCGAGTACATACTGCAGACTTCCTACTCCAACCGCGAGGCAAGAGATTCCAAGAAAATCAATTTCTGGTTTAACACGATTCGGATTCTTCTCGTCTTCTGTTCTGCGGATGTAACGAATCGTCAATAATGTCGCGACTATTCCAAACGGAATGTTGATGTAGAAGATCAATGGCCAAGAATAATTGTCAACGATCAAGCCGCCGAGGATCGGGCCGATGGTGGGGCCAAGAACAATTCCCATCCCAAAAATGGCAGAAGCCATCGGGCGTTTAGCGGGTTCAAATGCATCAAATAAAATCCCTTGAGACGTAGAAAGCAACGCACCACCACCTACACCTTGAACAAATCGCCAGATGATAAGGGAGATTAAACTTCCCGCTTGTCCGCACATGTAAGAAGAAAAAGTAAAAATCAGAATCGAGACGATATAGTATTTCTTCCTTCCAAAGAGCCTAGCAAAAAATCCAGTGAGTGGAATGATGATCACGTTAGCAATTGCATACGCAGTTACTACCCACGCGGTATCTTCTATGGTAGCGCCTAAGTTTCCACTAATGTCGTTCAATGCAACATTCACTATGGAAACATCAATCAGCTCCATAATGGCCGCCGATATCGTGGTGACCACGATAATCGCGCGTGCAAATCCGGTTGGCAACGGTGTTGACGACATCTTACTTTACTTTTACTTCTACTTCTACGCTAAGGCCAGCTTTCAAAATGTCTTTGTATTTGGCGTTGTCGTCTAATTCAATTTTTACAGGCACACGTTGCGTGATCTTCACGAAGTTGCCAGTTGCATTATCTGGAGGCAGCAATGAAAACTTCGAGCCGGTTGCTAAACTGAACGACGAAACTTTTCCTTTGATATCAAAGTCAGGATAGCCATCCATTTTAATGTCAACCTCCTGGCCAACTTTAATATTTTCGATTTGTGTTTCCTTGAAATTCGCCACCACCCAAAACTTATCGCTGTTCACCACTGTCATCAGTGGCTGACCAGGTTGCACGTACTGACCAACTTCTAAATTTCTTTTTCCGATGCGGCCGTTTACGGGAGCCTTGATATTGCAATAGCTTAATCTGAGTTTTGCTAGGTCAAGCGCTGCCTTGCGGGTATCAACCGTTGCTTGAGCTTTTCTTATTTGCGCTTCGGAAGTTGCAACTTGTGAATTGGCAAAAGCAACTTGCTTTTGGTTAGCTGTGAATTGCTTCTGCGCAGCCTCAGCATTATTGCGACTGTCGTCCAATTGTTTTTGGGTAATCGCGGCGTCCTTAAACAATCCTTCATCACGTTTCAAATCATCATTTGCTTTCTGCACGCGAGTGCTCTGCACATCCTCGTTAGCCAAAGTAACTTGTTTGTTTGCAAAGCTATTATTTAATAGTGCTTGTGCATTCGCTAAATCAGCTTGTGCATTAGCGAGGTCTGTTTGTGCCTGAAGCACAGCCAGCGTATACTCGCGATCATCAATAGAGACTAACAATTGACCGCTTGCAACGCCGTCATAATCATTCACCGAAACCGTATCGATAAAGCCAGCCAACCTACTAACGATTGGTGTAGCATTGGTTTCAATTTGCGCGTTGTCCGTTGATTCATACTTTAAATTGTGAAGGATGGCGCGTATGCCAAAGAAACCTGCTATTAAAACGACAGGTCCAATAATAAATGGGGCAATGTTTTTTTTCTTGGGTTTTGTTTCATTCGATTCCATAAGCGAGAATTGTATAATGTTGTTCTTTAACGGCACAAAAGTAAACTTGGTTGACTAATTAGTCAATAAAGTTGACTATTATTTTTTTATGAAGTATTTTTGTGACAACTTATCTTTAATATAGTATGGCATTAGATCGCAGATTTCAAGACCAGGATTACATTCTCTCTCACGGATGGGGAAAGATCCTTAGTCATTTACGCAAACAGTTTGATTCCTGGGCACTAGACCTCTTCGCTCAAAAAGGCTACAAAGGGTTTAAAATGACGTATATGCCTGTGATCATGAATATTGATGCAACTGGAACTAGCAACAACGAACTTGCCTTGCGGGCGAAGGTGACCAAGCAAGCGATGAGCAAAGTGATCAAAGAGTTGCAAAAGTCTGGTTACATATCCTCCAAAACCGATCCCAACGACAAGCGTAGTACTATTTTCAAGCTTACACCAAAAGGGCAAAGTCTCATTGATTGCGCCAAGACAAGTGTTGGTGACTTGATGGACGAATACCGAAAAGAGATTGGAAAGAAAAACTTCGATGGCCTTTTGACACATTTGATAGGTATCTTAGGATACATGGACAAGAAGCTAAATGGCTGACGGAATGTTCCCTCCAGCATTCACGCAACGAATGCAAGCGAAACTCCAAGAAGACTGGAATAAATTTCTTTCTGCTCACACATTACCTTCTCCCATCAGCATTCGAATTAATCCTCTAAAAAGCGGCCGTAAGGATTTAGAAAAAATTTTATGGACAGACTTCGGGTATTATTTGGAGCAGCGTCCTTCTTTTACGTTTGATCCGTTGTTTCATGGTGGAGCTTATTATGTGCAAGAGGCCAGCTCAATGTTTTTGGAACAAGCTTTAAAACAGACTGTAGATTTATCTCAGCCTCTTAAAGTTTTAGACCTTTGCGCTGCACCTGGCGGAAAGTCAACACACTTGTTGAGTTTGTTGAATGATCAATCATTGCTCGTAAGCAATGAAACAATCAGATCGAGAGCAACTATTCTTGCAGAGAACATTCAAAAGTGGGGAAACAATAATGTTATTGTTACTAATAACGACCCAGAAGATTTTCAACAATTGGAGGGATTCTTTGACGTGATTGTTGTTGATGCGCCTTGTTCGGGCGAAGGACTTTTTCGAAAAGATCCAGATGCTAGCAAAGAATGGTCAGAAGAAAGTGTTGAGTTATGTGCTTTGAGACAGCAGCGGATTTTAAGCCAAGTCTGGCCTTCACTAAAAGAAAATGGAATACTAATCTATTGCACTTGCACATACAATGAAAAGGAAAATGAAGACAATTTGAATTGGCTTATAAAAGAGAAGGGCGCAGAGAGTATTAAACTTAAAGCCGACAGAGATTGGGGAGTTGAAGAAATAAACGTTAAAAATACTTTTGGCTATCGATTCTATCCTCACAAAACAAAAGGCGAAGGCTTCTTTATTTCAGTTATTCAAAAAAAAGATGAGCAGCATGAGACTTCGATTCATAGAAAGAAAACTTTTGATCATCCTCCAACAAAAATAAAAGAACGTTTATCCGATTGGTTTAAAAACTCAGAAGAAGCTGAATTTGTTAAGCACGATGACCTAATTCTTGCATTGCCGAAGAACTATCTTTTTGAGATTGAATTTCTATCCAAATTTTTGAAGGTAATTCAAAAAGGAACGGCACTTGCTACGGCAAAACATGAAAAATTAATTCCGGAACATGCTTTTGCTTTGT
>DASYTA010000144.1:0-2944 GCA_036002745.1 Cyclobacteriaceae bacterium
CATTTGTCATATTCTTTTTGTTCTTTGTCTTTTTATTGTGGTGGGCTCTTACTGTCGATCGCGCCTTCATTCGGCAAATGAGTGAGCTTCCATTAACAGATGGAACAGATTCTCAACCTTCAAAAAATTCATCGCTATGAAACGCCTGATCCTATTTTTCTTAGGCTTGACTATTTCAATGGTAAGTCAAGCACAAACTTCAGAAGCACCCTCTGTTTGGGATGACCCAATGACAAAATTCTATCTGGTTGTAAGTTTCATCTTTGTTGTATCGTTATTGGTGCTAATAGCTCTTATTTATTTACTGAGGGTCATCAATATTCTCGCAGAGAAAGCAGCACGTGATAAGGCCGAGCGGTTAGGAAAAGTTTACGAACCAGCCCCCGGATTACTACAGAGCTTTTGGGAAACCATCAATGGTTTTGTTCCCAAAGAAAAAGAAGCGACACTTGAAATGGATCATGCGTACGACGGAATTAAGGAGCTTGATAATCATCTTCCACCGTGGTGGAAATGGCTATTTTATGTAACCATCATCTGGGGTGTATTTTATTTGTTTGCGTATCACGTATTCAATTCTCTTCCCTTGCAGACAAGTGAGTATAATACCGAAGTCGCTAATGCAGATTTAGAAATGCAAAAGCTAAAAGCGGCTAATCCTGGAGTAAAAATCGATGAGGCTACAGTAGAAGCAACAACTGATGCCACTGCGCTTGAAAATGGAAAAACTACTTTCCTAAATACTTGCTCCTCTTGTCACCGCAAAGATGGTGGTGGCGATATTGGTCCGAACCTCACCGATGAATACTGGAAACACGGTGGAAACATCAAAAACATTTTTAAAGTAGTAACCAACGGTGTTGCCGGCACTAACATGGTAGCGTGGGGCAGCACAATGAGTCCGGAAGCCATTCGTAACGTTGCGAGTTATGTGTTAACACTTCAAGGATCAAAACCTGTTAACCCTAAGAAGCCAGAAGGAGATTTGTATAAGCCAGAACCAAAAACTGTAAAAGCTGACACTGTTAAAAAAGAATCATCTTTGTAGTGCAGTAAATGAGACAGCGAAATGAAAGATGATGTGGGTGCCTCGCACGAAACTCTTTATCAATACGATGAAGAGTTTCGTAATTCTATCTCGACCGTAGATGCCGAAGGTAAACGTGTGTGGATCTATCCCAAAAAACCTTCGGGAATTTACCATCGCTGGCGTATTGCTTTAACGGTTTTCTTACTTGCATTATTTTTCACTGGTCCCTTCATCAAGTTGGGAGGTCACCCTTTCTTATTGCTGAATATCATTGAGCGGAAATTTATTTTATTTGGTCAGGTCTTCTGGCCTCAAGATTTTTTTCTACTTGCTATCGTTGCCATTACTTTTTTTGTCTTTATCATTCTTTTCACCGTTGCGTTTGGAAGAGTTTGGTGTGGATGGGCCTGCCCCCAAACACTATTCATGGAAATGGTTTTTCGAAAAATCGAATACTGGATTGAAGGAGATGCAAACGATCAACGAAAACTGAAATCGTCACCGATGACGGTGAGCAGAGCTGCCAAAAATATTTTTAAACATTTTCTTTTCATCGTCATATCCGTTCTGATTGCTCATACGGTGATGGCTTATCTCATTGGTATTGATGAGCTAAAGCAGATCGTCACCGAGCCACCAACTAGTCACATGGCTGGTTTTATAGGATTGACAGCCTTCGCGGTGATCTTCTATGGAGTATATGCACGCTTCCGCGAACAAGCTTGCACGGTAGTTTGCCCTTACGGAAGATTACAAAGCGTTTTGCTAGTGAAAGACTCAATCGTAGTTGCTTACGATTGGCTGCGAGGTGAACCACGGGGAAAACTAAAAAAATCTCAGCCAGCGGAATCAGAAAAAAAGGGAGACTGTATTGATTGCAAACTGTGCGTGCACGTTTGCCCTACAGGAATCGACATTCGCCACGGCACTCAACTTGAATGTGTAAACTGCACTGCCTGTATCGATGCCTGTGATGATGTAATGGTTAAAATCCACAAACCGAAAGGCTTAATTCGATACTCCTCTCACAATGCTATTAAGGATGGAAAGATAAAATTATTCACTCCGCGCATAGCAGGATATTCTCTAGTGTTAATCGCATTGCTAAGTTTGTTAACATTTTTTATTTCCACACGGAAGGATATTGAGATGACGGTATTGAAAGCGCCGGGCACATTGTATTCAAAAACAGACGACGGCCAAATCACCAATCTCTATAATATTGAATTCATTAATAAGACTTTTGAAGATGTACCGCTTGAGTTAAAAATTGAATCACCTGCCGGTGCATCATTTATGCGTGTGGGCGGCCCTGAAATTGTTGTACCCAAAGAAGGAATATTAAAAGGGCTGTACATGGTAAAGATTCCGCCTGAATTGATAACCTCAACAAAAACTATAGTTCAGTTGAGCGTATTCCAAAATGGAAAGAAAATTACTTCGAATAATGTTAAATTTATTGGACCGCTGAAAAAGCATTTATGAATTTTGGAAAATGGATTGTTGTAGCCTTTGTTTGCTTCGCCCTTTACATCGCAGTATTAGTTACGATTTGCGTGAGACAGGATGTCAATCTTGTTTCTAAGGATTACTATCGCGATGAGCTCAAATACCAGCAAAAATTGGATCAGATCAATAATGCCAACCACCTCGATCATCTTCCTACCCTTCTCGTTGAAAATGGCCAGGTAAAAATATCGTTCGCAGAAAACCAGCACGTTCAAAATGGAAAATTAAAAATTGAAAGACCTTCTAATGAAAAACTTGATCGATCATTTTCTTTATCTCCAAATCAAGCAACACAAGAGTTTAATATAGGAAACTGGGCACCTGGTTTATATCGTGCATCAGTCTCCTGGACAATGAATTACAAAGAGTATTATTTCGAAAAGCAAATTATTCTCTAAATGTTCT
>DASYTA010000145.1:0-7506 GCA_036002745.1 Cyclobacteriaceae bacterium
CTTTTCTACTTGATTAATGCTGTTGCTAACATTGATTTCGCTCTTGATGAATGAAGCATTTGCAATGAGGTTTAAATCTCTAAAGAAATCCAAACCAATAAACCCTAAATTTTTGCGAGCGTCAAACTCCACGCCGGCAGAATATGCGCCAAGTGCATTCGCAAAAGTGAAAATTCTATTTGAGCTAGGAAGGATATACTGCTCAATTGGGTTAGTAAAATTTTTGTAGAATACGCCTACATGAAACAATTCTTGCGCCGATGGATAGAGTTCATATCTCAAGTCAAAATTGTCAATGGTGGCAACCTGTAACGGCGCGCCGTTGGGATTTAACACTGAAGGGAAAAGAGAGCCGATAACGTTTACGTTGTAATTAAAATCGTAGTAAAGAAACGGTGACCACTCCCTGAATTCGGGACGATTAAGTGATTTGCCGTACGTTAATCTCATTAATGCTTTTTGGGTAAAATTATAGCTTAGGTTAGCTGAAGGTAAATAGTTGATCCGTTCAACATTAGCGGTAATGTCTTCGTTGGTGGCATTTTTTGTCAAGAGAACCTGCTTGTTGTATTCTCCCCGAACACCTCCAATTAATTTTAATTTTTCCGTAATGGGAATGCTTAATGATACATAACCAGCACCCAATGTATTCTCTGCATGGTACTTATCACTTCCATTGGTGATTTCGTTCATTGCAAATCCCCCTTTGCCGACATACTGAGGTGCAAAAATTTGATCAACAGGAAGTTCTTTTAAATCCTGATCGGTTAATCCGTCATTTCTCGTAGTGCTTGATCCGGGAGGAAGAATGTAGCCAAGTGAACGAGCAGAGAAGTCTCTTACTTTATACTCACCATATCCGCCAACATTCAAATCAACCCTACTACTCCCAACATCAAATTTCCACAGGTAATTGGGAGTGAACGAAATTACATTCTCTTTCAAGTTTTGATAAAAGCGTCCGCCATAGCGTGTGTCCGCGCTGCCAGGTTGAATAGCCGCTACGTACTTTTGATCAGAAGGACTTTGAAAGTAACCAATACGTTTTAAATCCGGATCATTTCGATTTGTATAAGAATATCCTGCCGTCCAAGTAAATTCAGATTTTTCGCTGAAGCGGTGCTTGCCATTAACTTGAGTAGAGATAATGTATCGAGATTGGTAAGATTCCAAATAACTGTTTTCGTAGGGATTCAAAACTCGGCCTTGGCGAATTGTAGTTTGATCAGTGCCAATCTGATTGAATAAATTTCTCCACTCAATTTTGTGTTTATCATTGAGACGGATTCCAAAATTTTGTAAGAGGCCTAGGCGCACTTGATTGGTACTTTGGTTGTCTTGCCAATCAACATCAGGATCAAAGTCTTTTCTCGCGATATTGAAAATAGAGTATGCGTTGGTATAGTTAAGTAAAGAAACGGATTCGATGGTCTTGCCAAGAACTCTAAAAGAACCTCCTTTGGTGAGACTAAATCTCAAGTCAGGGAGAGCAACCATTTTATTGATGCCCCACGTATTTTTAAAATCGGTAGCCGCAGCTCGTTCAGCGCTTAAAGAAGAACCAATTCTGTCAGGAATTGGATTGCTCCGCAAACCGTCATCAAAACCAAGAAAATCCGTTGAGCTTTTGGTGTTATAACTAAGACTATTGAAAGTAGTACCACTTCTAAATCCTTGTGAAAACGTGATAATAAAATTATTGGTTGGTAGTGAAGTACGTGTGTATAATTTTACAGCACCTCCAGCAAAATCCCCTGGAAGATCAGGCGACGGACTCTTGTAAACTAAAATCCGATCAATCACGGAAGTGGGTATGATGTCAAATGAAAACGATTTCTTTTCAGCTTCAGTACTAGGACTGGCTGCATCGTTCAACCACACGGAATTATAGCGATCGCTCAGCCCTCGAATATTTATAAATCGGCCATCAAAAATTGTAACGCCAGGGATTCTTCTCACTACCTCCGAAGCATCCCTGTCTTGTGTTTTAGAGATTTGAGCGCCTGAGATAGCAGATACTACGGCTTTCGCTTCTTTTACATCTTTGATTATTGAAACATCTGTGCTTGTCAACCTCGTTACTTGGAAAGTCACACCTTCTACTAATAATGTCGATTCTTCTTCCATTGGAACATTTACTGTAGAAGAGTTTCCATCTTGTACAGTTATGTTTTCGACTTTCTTTTTGGCATATCCTACTGAAGAGACAAGTACACTTTGTGTTCCTACTGGCACTTTATTGATTGTAAATTGTCCCTCCACGTCTGAAGCTGCACCGAGTGATGTACCTTCTACTACTACTGTAGCGCCAATTATTGGTTCTTGTGTTTTAGAATCTTTTAGAGTGCCCTTTATTGAGCCAGTTTGAGCCAACAGAGAAATTGAACTGATTAAAGAAAGGAAGCATAAGTAGATAAGCCGCATAAAAAAATTATTTGCGGCAAAGGTCGCTCGGCGGTATTACCCGACTTGGTCTTGAATGTTACGAAATTGTTAATGTTCCTTTTGTTTCGTTAGCTACTGACGAACAATAGCAATGAGGACAAGAGGTCTAATAAAATTGAAATCCAATGAATATTAGCGACTTACCTATGTTAAGGAGATAACATTGCGTTTATCATTCCTTAAAGAAATTAAAGTTTGCTTAATCTTACTTGCTGATAGGCACCCGATTTAACAAGGCCTTAATGATATCAGAAGTTCTTACAGCATCGGCCTCGGCTTCGTAGTTAAGAAGGATGCGGTGGTTCATCACATCCAATGCAATCTCTTTAATGTCTTCAGGCAAAACATAATCACGTCCATCCATGAAGGCTACAGCTTTGGCAGCCAGGTTCATATTAATGCTGGCACGAGGTGAGGCACCAAACTGAATGTACTGTGCTTCTTTATCAAGCTTATATTCTTTTGGTCTGCGTGTCGCCGATACCAACTCTATAATATACCTCTCTAGTGATTCAGAAATTTTCACCTGATTCACTTCGTTGCGAATAGCGAAAATATCTTCCTTGGTAAGAACTGTGTTTACTTCAAAAGCAAATTGCATATTCGAAATCCTGCGCATGATTTCGAGTTCCTGTTCTTTGGTAGGATAGTCAACAAACACCTTCATCATGAAACGATCGACTTGCGCTTCCGGCAATGGATAAGTTCCTTCTTGATCAACCGGGTTCTGAGTAGCAAGAACCAAAAATGGTTTATCTAGTTTGAAAGTAGTCTCTCCTATAGTTACCGTTTTTTCTTGCATCGCTTCGAGCAACGCAGATTGAACTTTTGCAGGTGAACGGTTGATTTCATCTGCTAAAATGATGTTGGCAAAAATAGGTCCCTTCTTCACCTCGAAATTTCCTTCTTTCTGATTGTAGATCATTGTTCCAACAAGATCGGCAGGAAGTAAATCAGGAGTAAACTGAATGCGTTGGAAATCCAGGTGAAGCACCTGTGCCAATGTGCTAATCGTTAATGTTTTTGCCAAGCCAGGAACACCTTCTAATAGAATATGACCGTTAGTAAAAAGGCCTACCAAGAGTCGGTTGACCATGTATTCTTGTCCTACTACAACTTTACCAACTTCGGTAAAAACCTGCTTTATTTTCTCTTTGTGCACCTGTTGTAGCTCTGATGTTGTATTGAATGCCATAATTGGTTGAAATCAAACCGCAAGTATAATTATTACGGACGAAGTTTCGAATTTGTTTTTGACGGTTAGCTGCATATTTCTTTTCAATCTATTCAAAAACGATAACCTCAGCCCCTCTTGGGTTTACTAAAAATGAGTTAACAAGGTTTTGAACGGTTCGGTTTTCTTTGCCAGCCTTAACGAAATTTTTAGCCGTTTCCACATCTCCAATTCGTTCATGTTTATCAATAAATCCAAAACCGATATAATTTCCGTTTTCTACTAGCACCAATGATTGCTCGGTCGCTTTTCTTCCCTGCCCAATAATTGCCAACGAGCTCCCTTGTTCAAAAAATGAATCAATTGCTTTCTGTGCGCGCTTGTTATATTTTTTTACCGATTCAACTCCCTGGCAAGCACCACCGCAAGAACCAGATTGATAACTAAAGCATGGACCCTTGGCTACTTGTAGACCGCTGAGTTTAGGACACAGCTCGAACTCTTTTACTTTCTCCCACCAGAAATTCCATGCATCACCTTTTGAAGAAAATGTGATTAATGCGTGCGAACCTTTGCTTACAGCATTCACACAAAAGCGGAGGTATCCATTTCTGTCTTCATAGTCGTAAATACCCCACTCTTCGGTTTTATATTTTTGAGCGAGATTATATTTAGGCCAGAGTCTTCTTATCTCTTGCGATTCAAAAATGAGCGCGATCAATTCGTTGCCTGTAAGCTCGTAAGTGATGTGATGAATTTCATTTCGGATGTTAGAGCGATTCCATTCGCGTGCATCGCCAGCAAAGTGACCCGCAATTCTTTTTTTAATGTTGATAGCCTTGCCAACATAAATAACTTGACCATGAGAATCCAGAAAGTAATAAACTCCTGCTCGCGCAGGTAAGGCATCAAACTCTTCGCGCGGCAAGTTGGGTGGCAAAATCGTTTCGCCAGAATTTCTTTTTAACGCCTTTACAATGGCACCTTCATTATCGCGCTTGAGAAGTGTATCAAAAATTTTGGCAGTTGCCAACGCATCTCCGCCAGCCCGATGGCGATCCGGAATTTTTATTCCGAGACTTTCAGCGAGCCTTCCAAGGCCGTAAGAATGTAAACCTGGAATTATTTTTCGCGACAAGCGTACGGTGCATAATTTTTTGGTGTTCCAAGTGATACCAACATCTTCAAATTCTTTTTTGAGAAAACTATAATCGAAGTGAGCGTTGTGTGCTACAAAAACACGTCCGTCCAACCATCCGAAAACTTCCTTGGCTATCGCTTCAAAGGAAGGGGCCTCTTTCACCATTTCATAATTGATTCCGGTAAGGCCTGTTATAAAATGAGGGATAGATCGGCCCGGATTGATCAGCGATCGGTAGTGATCCGTTATTTGAATCCCGTCGTGATGGTAAATAGCAATTTCGGTGATGCGATGGCTGGCCGCGTGTCCCCCCGTAGTCTCTATATCAACAATAGCGTACATCTAGAAAGCGAAAATAGGTTTTGCTGACAACATTCAAAAGATGATAACTCCTCTTATCAAAAATCTGTTCAAAACTGATCTAATCTTTCATTAGTTTTCAATTCTATTTAAAAAAATATGAAAAGAATATTTCTGTTTCTTCTTGTTATTACTTCAGCCGAGGCACAGCAATTGGCTCCTCTCACAGTTGAAAAAATTATGCGCGATCCGAAATGGATTGGCGTTGCTCCCTCTAACTTTTTTTGGAGTGAAGACAGTAAACAAATTTATTTTCAGTGGAATCCGGATAAACTTCCCGGCGACTCGCTCTATGCAGTTTCAATAACCAATTTAACGCCCTCTAAAGTTAGCCCTTCTGTGAGAAGGCACCTTCCTTCGTTTGGACAATACAATCTGGCTCATACAAAAAAAGCATTTGAAAGAAATGGAGATATTTTTTTATTGGACGTGACTTCGGGAAGAACAATACAAATCACAAATTCAGTTGAACGCGAATCGAATCCATCATTTTCATTTGATGAAACTAAAATATTATTCATTGCCAACGCGAACTTATTTAGTTGGGAAATTGGTGGGGGAGCATTTGCCCAGCTTACCGACTTTAGAAAAGGAACAAAGAAATCGGAGCCTAAACTTTCTGAACAAGAAAAATGGTTGAAGACTGATCAATTGGCTTACATGGAAGTTCTGAAAGAACGCAACGCCAACAAAAAGCTTTCTGAGAAAAATCAAAAAGGAGATAAACCCAAGCGACCCAAAGAAATTTATTCGGATGATAAAACCGTTGACAACGTTCAGCTCAGCCCGGATGGAAATTATATAACTTATCGCGTAAATAAATCAGCGACAACAAAAAATACTATTGTACCAAATTATGTAACAGAGTCTGGATTTACAGAAGATATTTCCGCCCGCACAAAAGTTGGAGCTGCGCAAAATGCACAAGAACTTTTTGTTTATGATATCGCCAAGGACACGGTGCTTCAATTGAAAACAGATCAGATCGCTGGAATTTTTGATTCGCCCGAATTCAAAAAAGATTACCCAGCCAAAGCATCAAAGGAAAATAAAGACAACAAAGAGAAGAAGGACGCTAAACCTCAACCTCGCGCTGTTGTTTTTCAAAACTTGATTTGGAGCGATGACGGGAAAAATAATTTGTTGGCTATCCGCTCTCAAGACAACAAAGACAGATGGATCATGTCGTTGGATGTTGCAACACAAAAATTAAAATTGATCGATCTCCAACATGATGATGCATGGATCGGTGGCCCGGGCACTGGCGGTTTTTTTGCCAACACCAACATGGGCTGGATTAATAACTCAACGGTTTGGTTTCACTCTGAAGAGACGGGCTATTCGCATTTGTATTTAGTGGATGTAGCGACTGGAAAGAAAACAGCACTCACTTCAGGTAAATATGAAGTACAGCAGGCGCAACTCTCCAAAGACAAAAAATATTTTTATATCCTCACAAACGAAACCCATCCCGGTGAGAAGCAATTCTATAAACTTCCTGTGGCTGGTGGTAAAGCGGAAAAAATTACTTCGATGACAGGCGCACATGAAGTACAACTCTCACCTGACGAAAAGTGGATTGCCTATCGCTATTCGTACTCTAACAAGCCTTGGGAATTATTTCTCCAGGAAAATAAAATTGGAACATCATCTAAACAAATTACGCATTCGCTTACTTCAGAATTTACTTCCTACTCTTGGCGTGACCCTGAAGTAACAACTTTCAAAGCGCGCGATGGTGCTGATGTTTACACAAGATTATTTAAACCAGCGAAACCCAACGGAGCTGCTGTAATTTTTGTGCACGGTGCGGGCTATCTACAGAATGCGCACAAATGGTGGAGCAGTTACTTTCGCGAATATATGTTTCACAATTTGTTAGCAGACAAAGGCTACACTGTAATCGACATGGACTATCGTGCGAGTGCAGGCTACGGTCGTGATTGGCGAACAGGCATCTATCGATTCATGGGAGGCAAAGATCTCACCGACCAAGTAGATGGCGCGAAGTGGCTGGTAGAAAAATACAATATTGATCCGAAACGCATTGGCATTTACGGCGGCTCATATGGTGGCTTCATCACCTTGATGGGAATGTTCACAACACCCGATGTGTTTGCCGCAGGTGCTGCACTACGACCAGTTACCGATTGGGCGCATTATAATCATCCTTACACCGCCAATATTTTGAACGAGCCTTTTGCTGATAGTATAGCTTACGTAAAGAGCTCACCACTCTATCATGCTGAAGGATTGAAAAGTCATTTGTTGATATGTCATGGCATGGTAGATACCAATGTGCATTTTCAAGATGCTGTTCGCTTGTCACAACGACTGATTGAGCTAGGTAAGGACAACTGGGAATTGGCAGCTTACCCGATGGAAG
>DASYTA010000146.1:0-7471 GCA_036002745.1 Cyclobacteriaceae bacterium
TCTGGACAAAAAATGCTTTGGAGCGTGAAGGCTTTTCAGTTTCAGATCAGGGAAGTATTTCTGTTTCAATTATCAATGATGATTCAATTTTGAAATGGGTAACAGAGAGAGGTTCGTTTAATAATATTAAGGAACTGCTTGATTACTTGAAAAATGATTAGAGGATCAAATCACCTTAAATAAACCAATTCAATCTGATTTAATCATTTCATATGTGATCTTAATACATTGTTTTCCCGAGTAGCATCCTCTTTCACCATATTCACCTTCACCAATCCATAAAATTAAAGTTGGATTGACTTCTGTTTCGGACTTAAAAAATTTAAAAAAGTTTTCTCTGCCCTCTTCTTTTTTTATTATTCCCGAGGAAAAGTATGCAGAAAATAATTTTACTATTCGGTCAAATTCCTTTTTTATCTCCATCGAGCTCGCTTTACTATAGCCTGCGTCGAATACGAAGAAATAAAAGCCTGCCATTAAACTATCCGGTGGAAATTCTTCCGAAGAATGCATAATCTCTATAAAACAAGTGTCAGGTTTCAAATTGAAAAAATTGGTCTTCAACATTATTCCTGAATAGGCTAACTCCAAATGCTGGTGAACATGTCCTTTGAAATTTTTGCTGCTTCCCGCGATTGAAATTATTTCATTAGCTGGCAAGTCCATTGGTAGATTACCAAACAATCTACTTAAGTCCTTATTAAGATTTGACTGAGCGTGTACAGTATTAATCGCAAAGAAAATAATTATTAAAATTCTCACGTTGTAATAGAATTATCGGCCTTCCCTTTCATGGCAATGAAGTAAAGCGGTATGCCAATCAAGGTAATGATCAACCCTGGCCACGTATAGGCTGGTTTATAAAAAATCAACAGCAAACAAAATGTCGTGCCCATCGCAATGTAAATCAATGGCAAAACGGGATATCCAAAAGCTTTATAAGGTCTGTTCGCGTCAGGTCTTTGTTTTCTGAGAATAAAAATTCCAGCGATCGTCAACATGTAAAATAAAACGACCACAAAAGAAATCATATCGAGCAAGTCGCCATAGCGTCCACTAAGACACCAGATCGATGCTAAAATGCATTGCACCCACAATCCATATTGAGGAACAGAAAATCGATTAAGGTGGCCAGCTTGTTTAAAAAATAATCCATCCTTCGCCATGGTGTAATATACACGCGCACCAGAAAGAATTAATCCATTATTGCAACCAAAAGTAGAAACCATAATCATCAACGCGATTACAATTGTTCCAACAGGTCCGAAAATCATATTGGCTGCGGCAACACCTACACGATCTTTTTCTGCGAATGCTATGTCATGCAACGGCATCGTTGATAAGTACATAAGGTTTGCAGAAACATAAATAATGGTAACGATGAGCGTTCCCAAAAATAAACTCAACCCAATGTTGCGTTGCGGATTTTTCATTTCGCCTGCTATAAATGTTACTGAATTCCAGGAGTCACTGCTAAAGATTGATCCCACCATAGCAGATGCAATCGCGCCAAGCCCAACAACCATAGTATAATCCATTATCGAATTATTTTTATCAAGGCCATGCATGTGCCAGGCATCGCTCCAGTTCATGCTCCACACATCGCTCTTCATCATTACAAACCCAAAGACAATCAAACCAAACAAACAAACAATTTTTGTAGTAGTCAAAATTGACTGAATGATTTTACCGCCTTGCACCCCGCGACTGTTAATGAATGTGAGAATAACAATCGTAAAAATGGAGACCACTTGTGCCGGAGAAATTTTTAATATTCCTAAATTGAAAAGAACCAAATCTTCGCTTACAGCCGGAATTAAATAAGCTGTGAATTTTCCAAAAGCCACACCTACTGCTGCAATCGTGCCGGTTTGAATGACCGCAAAATAACACCACCCGTAGAGAAACGCAATCAGTGGATTGTATGCTTCTTTCAAATAAACATACTGCCCTCCTGCTTTTGGAAACATTCCGCTCAACTCACCATAACTGACTGCTGCTGTGATGGTCATGAACCCAGTGATCACCCACACCGCTACGAGCCAACCCGCACTGCCTACGTTGCGAACAATATCTGCACTGACAATAAAAATACCGGAACCGATCATGGAGCCAGCCACGAGCATGGTGCCGTCCCACAATCCTAAAACAGGTTTGAATTCTTTTTCACTCATGCCGAAAGATAAGCGAAGAGTTACATTTCAAAAATTTTATTGTCTTACTTTTATATCAATGGCTAAACTTTCATTGTATGAAAAAACTTATTTTCTTTTCTATCCTTAGTCTTCTCTTCTCATGCGTTGAAAAGAGGAGTGATAATTTTCAAATCACCAATGTTAGCGGAGATTATCAAACTCCTTACTTCGAAGATTCGGGTCGAGCAGAAAAAATTCTGAAGTATAAATCCGTTATCGATTCGATTTTTTCAAAATCAGCAAGAGCAAATCACAATCCCGCAATTGCCTATGGAGTTGTTGTCGATGATAAACTGATTTACTCTAATGCGGTGGGTTATGCTAATCTTGAAAAGAAAATTATTGCCGATAGTAAATCACGATTTCGAATTGCTTCGATGACCAAAAGTTTCACGGCCATGTCGATTCTTCGTTTGCGTGATGAAGGCAGGCTTCAACTTTCAGATCCTGTTGCGAAATACATTCCAGAAATGGCTTCGCTGAAATATCCAACTAAAGACGCAACGCCTATTACTATTTTCAATTTGCTTACGATGTCGGCTGGATTCCCTGAAGACAATCCGTGGGGGGATCGCCAACTTTCGGACACAGATCAAGAGTTAATTGATTTAGTAAAAACTGGAATTTCATTTTCAACTAATCCCAGTTCTCAATTCGAGTATAGCAATCTTGGATATGGCTTATTGGGGCGAATCGTCTCCAATGTCTCCGGACAACATTACCAGGATTACGTGATTGAAAAAATTCTTCGTCCGTTGGGTATGAATGATTGTGAATTTGAATATGAAAAAATCCCTCAGGAAAAATTAGCGCTTGGCTATCGATGGGAAGATAACCAATGGAAACCGGAGGCTCTTTTGAAAGATGGATCTTATGCTTCGATGGGCGGAATGATTTGTACGATCGATGACTTCGCTAAATACATGAGCTTTCTACTAAGTGCATGGCCAGCAAGAAATGAAGATGAAGTTGGACCTGTAAAGAGAAATTCAGCACGCGAGATGCAGCAGCCATGGAAGTTTCGTGGCCTGCTTCCAAATTTTAAAACACATAGCGGAGAACTATGCCCACGCACATTAAGCTACGGCTTCGGCCTTGGCTGGCGTGGAGACTGTCATGATGATGTGGCAATTTCGCACAGCGGTGGTCTTCCTGGTTTTGGAAGCGTTCATATTCTTCTGCCAGATCACGGTGTTGGCATTGTGGCGTTCAGTAATCTGACCTACGCCAGTATGGGCGCTCCATCGTGGCAAGCCCTTGATACTCTGGTTCTATTAGCAAACTTGAAGAAAAGAGTTTTACCAGTGTCGCTAGCGTTGAAAAAAGTGCAAGACGAAATTGTAAAGCTTTTGCCCGCGTGGGGCGATGAACACGATTCGCTCTTTTCAGAAAATTTCTTTCCTGATATTTCAAAAGCGTATCGCAAAAAAGAAACTGACGAATTGCTTTCGAAGATTGGAAAAATAATTTCTGTGGGAAAAATGCGGCCCGAAAATTTACTGCGTGGAGCTTTTGACCTCGTCGGAGAACACGGAACGATTGAAGTTTATTTTACGCTAACTCCGGAGGCAGATTCGAAGGTACAGTGGTTGACTTTTGAGTTGAAGAAATAGTTATTTCGCTTTCGCTCGCTCAATCTCTCTCAAGTTCTCCATCTTCTTGTTGCGCAAGAAGCCGTTGATGTCTTCAAAGTGTTCTTTGATACGCTTGTTGCCAAACTCAAAGACTTTGTCTGCAAGACCATCAAGGAAATCACGGTCGTGAGAGACGAGAATCAATGTTCCATCAAATGCTTTCAAGGCATCTTTTAAAATGTCTTTTGTTTTGATGTCAAGGTGATTCGTAGGCTCATCGAGAATCAGCAAATTCACCGGCTGAAGCAACAATTTGATCATTGCCAAGCGAGTACGCTCTCCTCCGGATAAGACTTTTACCTTCTTATCGATCGTATCACCACTGAACATGAATGCGCCCAAAATGTCTTTGATCTTGGTGCGAATATCTCCCTGAGCAATCTGATCGATCGTTTCGAAAACAGTAAGATCAACATCCAACAACGATGCCTGGTTCTGTGCAAAGTACCCAATCATCGAATTGTGTCCCATCTGCAACTTCCCTTCATAATCAATCTCACCCATGATGGCTTTGATGAGTGTTGACTTACCTTCACCGTTCTTTCCAACGAAAGCTACTTTCTCTCCACGAGCAATGGTTAGTGAAGCATCCTGAAAAACAACATGATCGCCATAGCGTTTGGTGAGTTGATCAACGATCACCGGGTAACTTCCGGATCGAGGTGCAGGTGGAAATTTCAAATTCAAAGAAGACGTATCCACTTCATCAACCTGAACGATCTCAATCTTTTCAAGCATTTTAACACGCGACTGCACTTGCAACGTTTTGGAATACGTGCCTTTGAATCGCTCAATGAATGCCGTGATATCCGCTATTTCCTTTTGCTGATCATCAAAATGTTTTTGCTGTTGCTCGCGTCTTTCTTTTCGCAACTGCAAATAATGCGAGTAGTTGGTTTTGTAATCGTAGATACGACCCATCGTGATTTCAATGGTACGATTGGTGAGGTTATCCACAAACATTTTATCGTGACTGATCACAATCACTGCCTTAGCGTTTGTCTTTAAAAATTCCTCCAGCCACTGAACAGATTCAATGTCCAGGTGATTGGTCGGCTCATCCAATAAAATCAAATCGGGTTTCTGCAAAAGGATTTTTGCCAGTTCAATGCGCATGCGCCAACCTCCGCTGAATTCACTCGTTGATCTTGTGAAATCGGAACGCAAAAATCCCAAACCCATCAATGTCTTCTCAACTTCCGCATCAAAATTTACTTCTTCAATGGAATAATATTTTTCACTTAGCTCTGATACTTGCTCTATAATTTTTGAATACTCATCTGACTCATAGTCGGTGCGCGTTTCTAATTGTTTGTTCAGATCATCCATCTGCTTTTTCATGCCCAGGATTTTGCCAAACGCTTTTGACGTTTCATCAAAAACTGAGCAATCGTCTGCTGTTAAAAGATGCTGAGGCAAATAAGCCACCACGGCATCTTTGGGGGCTGAAACTTTTCCGCGTGTGGGTTTATTTGCACCCGCCATAATTTTAAGCAAGGTTGATTTTCCCGCGCCATTCTTGCCCATCAAGGCGATGCGATCGTTTTCGTTGATGTTAAAAGTGATGTCTTTAAAAAGGGTAGAGCCGTTAAACTCCACACTTACTGAGTCAACTGAAATCATAAATTCATAAATAATGTATACCTCTTTCGTACCAACAAATAAAAAAAGCCCCAGATTTTCTGAGGCTTTTAGTGGGAGCTGAGGGGCCCCGACCCTCCCGCCTTTAAGCGGGATGCCCTGAACCCGCAATGAGCAGTTGGATTCTCTTTTTACTTTTCCAAGCTTTCACTTCGCGCTCGCGCTTATATGCGAGTTCTTTATCGAAGTAGCTTTCCGAGTAAACTAGTTTCCAATCGCGAAAATGTCCTGTAAAACCTTTATGGTTTGAGTTGTGCCTTCTGATTCGTTCTTCAATGCTATCAGTCGTATGACCAACGTAAAATTTATCAGCCTGGGCACTCCACAAAATGTAAAAGGTGGCAGACATAAAATAAAAAAAACCCTCCTTAAGGAGGGTTTAGTGGGAGCTGAGGGGTTCGAACCCCCGACCCTCTGCTTGTAAGGCAGATGCTCTGAACCAGCTGAGCTAAGCTCCCTATTTATCTATTCTTAAACTCCTCTTCAATTCGACCCTTCCGCCGAAGCGGAATGCTCTGAACCAGCTGAGCTAAGCTCCCTTATTTTTTGGGACTGCAAAGGTAAACGAGAAATTCAATTGTGCAAAAAAAGTAATAAAACGCGCTAAGAATTCACTCTACGGTTAGACTCCACTCTTCGCTTTCAAAAAATTTCTTCCTGAAAATCAATGATTTGCGAAAAACAAGAAACAATGTTAGTAAAATGAACACTGTTTAGTATTTTTGTCCGTATAGAGTCAATCATGGGCCTAAAAGAAAGAAAAGCACGCGACAGGGAAGAAATGAGGGAAACGATTTTGCAATCGGCTCACCAACTTTTTGTGGATAAAGGTTTTGACGATGTCAGTATCCGCAATATTGCGGAAGCCATCGAGTACAGTCCGGCAACGATTTATTTATACTTCAAAGACAAGAATGAAATTTTTTACGCGCTTCACGGTGAGGCGTTTAAAAAATTTAATGAGTTCATGAGCGTGATCGCAGAAATAAAAGATCCCTTCAAGCGACTGATCAAAATGGGCGAGCGCTACATGGAATTCACTTTTCAATTTCCGAAATACTACGACATCATGTTCATCATGCAAGCACCTATGGACTGCGACAAGAACTCAGAGGATTGGAAAGAAGGAGAAGTGGCTCATTGCCAACTTGAAAACCTGGTGAAGGAGTGTCAACAGCATGGCTATTTTAAAAATAAAGATTACAGAACCCTTTCCTTCTTGATCTGGAGTACCATGCACGGCATGTGTTCATTGGCATTGCGCGATCGCATGAAACTTTACGAGGAAGAAGAACGAGCGAAGATGCTCGAGAAGTCATTCAAAATGTTAAAGCAAATTCTAAGTACGATGTAAAATTTTTTAACCCTTTAATGAACACTGTTTATTGTATTAACGATGAAAACCAAAACCCTCACTCTCCTCTTCGTTGGCGCGATTTCATGGGGAACCAGTCACTCCCAAAGTTCCTTACTGGATAAATATATCCAGGAAGGACTCAAAAACAACCTTCAATTACAACAAGAGCAATTGAACTACGAACGTAGCATGGAAAACCTTGTTCAAGCCCGGGCATTGTTTCTCCCCTACGCATCTCTTAATGGCTCTTATCAGTTGGCCAATGGTGGTCGAAAAATTTCTCTTCCACTTGGCGATCTGATGAATCCCATTTATAAAAATCTTAATCAAATCAATAGCGGTTTGAATCCTGACGCGCCACAGTATCCAATGATCAGTAATCAATCCATTAATTTTTTGGCTAGCGATTTCCACGATTCAAAGGTGAGGATCATACAGCCATTGTTTAATCCGGAAATCTATTTCGCATACAAAGCGCAAAAAGAATTCACAACAGTGTGGCAAGCACAAAAGAAGGCTTATGAAAATCAATTGAAATTTGAAATCACTTCAGCGTATTATCAATTCCTACAAAGTGGTGATGCCATCAAGATTTTAAAAGACACACAGAAACTTCAACGTGAGCTTTTAAAAACAAATCAGAG
>DASYTA010000147.1:0-7188 GCA_036002745.1 Cyclobacteriaceae bacterium
CTGGAGTCGCTAGCTGAATGGGATGCATTGATTTCATTTTCCACTTTTCACTACAACAATCCGAACTACGCTTTCGCCGATATCGATGAGCAATTGATCATCGATGGAAAGGAAATTGGTCATCCGCTGATTCATTCAAAAGTTAGAGTAGCGAATGATTTCTCACTTGGCAATCCGGCGAATGTAATGCTGGTGACTGGCGCGAACATGGCCGGCAAGAGTACATTCCTTCGCGCGATCGGTGTGAATTATATTCTTGCTTTGAATGGTGCACCCGTATGCGCTTCGCAATGGAAATGTGCGGTGGCAACGCTGCGCTCGGGCATGCGCACGTCTGATTCGCTAAAAGACCATGCGTCATATTTCTATGCAGAATTAAATCGCCTGCAGTCGATCATTGAAGAGTTACGCACCCGTAAACCTGTAATCATTTTGCTCGATGAAATTTTGAAAGGCACCAATTCAAATGATAAGTTGGCAGGATCAAGAGAACTGATCAAACAATTCATTGATAAAAATACTTTGGTGTTGATTGCAACACATGACATTCTTCTTGGTGACATGGAAACTCAATATCCCAATCGCATTTTGAATACTTGTTTTGAAGGAAGAATTGAAAATGATCAACTGACCTTCGATTACAAATTAAATCGTGGTCTTGCGCAACGCGCCAACGCAACGTTTCTGATGAAGAAGATGGGAATCATTCCACACAAGTAAAATGGATTTTTTATCCACTTCCGTTTTAGTATCTTCAGTCAAAATGCAATTACAATGAAAACTCAACTCTCACGCAGGGATTGGTTTAAGTCAACCGCAGCATTGTCAGCAGGACTTGTTGCTTCGACTTCCATGTTGGATCGGTTGATGGCTGCTCCCGTGAGTCTAGCAGAAAAAGATTATGTCTTCAAAAACCTCCCAGGAAAAGTAAAGCTGAACTCCAATGAAAATCCTTATGGCCCATCGGAGAAAGCAAAGAAGGCTGCGCTTGAAGCATTGGCTAAAGGAAACCGATATGCTTTTGAAGAGTTAGAAGATTTCAAAAAAGTAATTGCTGCTAAAAATGGAATCGATCCATCTTATGTGTTATTAGGTGCTGGATCTGGAGAATTGTTGTGTCAGACGGGAATTGCATATGGCTTGGAAGGAGGAAGAGTGTTGTCAGCTTATCCTACTTTTCCTTTACTGATGAATTATGCAGAGCAGATGAATGCGAAATGGGATCGAGTTGATCTTAACGAAAAGTTAGAACATAACTTTGAAGCATTGGCATCCGCTATTAAAGACGATACGAAAGTAGCTTTCTTTTGTAATCCTAATAATCCAACAGGTACAGTGGTTGATAATTCCATTGTCAGTAATTTCTGTCAGGAGGCGTCAAAGAAAACGATGGTTTATGCCGATGAAGCGTACATTGAATTTCTCGAACCTGCACAGCAAAAATCTATGATTAGTTTGGTGCAGAGTACTCCCAACCTCATTGTGTCAAAAACTTTTTCAAAAATTTACGGGCTAGCGGGCCTGAGGCTAGGCTATATCATCAGTCATCCGGATACGATAAAGAAGGTTGCTAAATTTGGTGATACCATTTCACCCAGTCAGACAGTTCTGTCTGCAGCCAGGGCATCATTGGGCGATGAAGACTTTATGAAAATGGTGCGTGAGAAAAATGCCGTTGCCAGAAAAGTGCTTACCGACTATCTCGATCAGAAAAAAATATTCTGCGGAAAATCGTTGAACAACGTAGTGTTCTTTCCTGCGCCAATGGAAGGCAAGAAAATTCTTTCTACGCTTGATGAGAAGGGCTATCTTATTCGCATCTGGGAATATCAAGGCAAGGAATGGTGCCGTGTAAGTATTGGCACAGAAGAAGAAATGAAAGGCTTTGTAAAAGCTTTCAGCGATTTTGTTTAAAGACATTCCAGATTTCACAATTTTTTCTACCTTCACGCTATGAAAATAATTTTATCATTGGCATTCGCTGCCATTCTTTTATCCTGTTCAACTAAAAAAAACGAAATGGACTTAAAGTCTTATGAGCTTACTAATTCTCATGGCATGAAGATGGTGGTGACTAATTTTGGAGGCCGTGTTGTTTCACTTTTAGCTCCTGACAAAAATGGAAAGCTTGAAGATGTTGTATTAGGTTATGATACTCTAGAACAATATTTGAAGGAGAATCCTTATTTCGGTGCGTTGATTGGACGTTACGGTAACCGTATTGCTAAAGGGAAATTTTCATTGAACGGAACGGAGTATCATTTACCCGTGAACAACGGAGAAAATTCTTTACATGGAGGACCAATTGGCTTTCATAATGTGTATTGGGAAGTTACTCTTGTCAAACCTAATTTCATATCCATGACTTATCACAGTAAGGATGGAGAGGCCGGTTATCCTGGTAATTTGGATGTTACGGTCAGCTATACATTGACTGAGACAAATGAATTCGCAATCGACTATGAAGCAAAAACAGACAAAGAAACTGTAGTTAATCTTACGCACCATTCTTATTTCAATTTAGCAGGTGCCGGTAATGGTGATATTCTTAATCATGAGTTGACTATCTACGCGGATTATTTCAATGCTGTCGATAGTGGCTTAATTCCAGTTGGTGAACCAAGACTTGTACAAGGTACACCCTTCGATTTCACCACACCACATAAAATAGGAGAGAGGATAAATCAGGATGATGAGCAATTGAAATTTGGAAAAGGATATGACCACAATTGGGTATTGAAGAAAGCAAAGGCGGTCATGTGGCAGGCAGCCAGAGTGGTAGAGCCAGTAAGCGGCCGCATTATGGACGTGTGGACTAATGAGCCAGGGATGCAATTCTATTCCGGCAACTTTTTAACGGATAAAGAAATTGGTAAGGGCAAAAAAGTTTATCCTTTTCGTTCGGGATTTTGTTTGGAGACTCAGCATTTTCCTGATTCACCTAACCATCCTGATTTCCCCTCCACTGTTTTGAAACCAGGGGAAACCTACATGCAAAAAACGATTTACAAGTTTGATGTGGTGAAGTAGTAATTCTATTTCCGCCAATCCCAGACCACAATGTTCCAGTCAGTGCCGTTGGAATCACGGTAATGATGGATTGTTTTGAACCCAATACGTTCGTGTGCTTTCATTGATCGGGGGTTGTTCTGAGCAATCTCCGTGATAGCGAAATTGTATTTTCTATCAAAGCACTTTTTATACTCCTTGTAGCAATCATCCAAAATACCTTTTCCTCTAAACTCCTTAGCAACGCAAACCTGACCAACAACCAGGTAATTGTATTCTGAAATTTTTTTTCCTTGATAAATGATTTGATTGAAAACTTCAAACATGGGAATAAGGATCGGAATATCATTTTTTGATTGCTGCGTCATCGCCAGCAGATAAGCCACCACATGTCATTCTCTTTGGCGATGACACTTTGTTCATACGAATTCATTTTCTTCAAGTCTTCGAAAGTATGATGCACAGTAACAAAACCTTCGCGGTTAATTTCATCTTGTGAAAGAGATCTGGCTAGATTCTTCTTTTGCAAGTCTAATATCTGGAAGAGATCCTGATCCGTTTGAGAAGTGGTGAAAATCATAACGGTAAAATACTTTACAAAGAAAATGCTTATCCGGTAAAATTTGACGATTTTAAATTTTATTTAAAGAACGGGAAAGCTCATTGATTAATTTGGAAAAGGTTTATTCTATTATTCCCCTCAATGAAAGTGCTGCTTTGGTTTCTTTCGGAAATGTTATTGATGGAGCCGTCAATCAAAAAGTAATCGCTCTTCACACTTCTATTAATCATAAGTCATTCAAGGGATTTGTTGAATCTGCGCCAGCTTATTCTTCCCTGGCAGTATTTTATAATGCAATTGAAATAATGCAGAGCAATCGAGATATTAAATCGACATTTGATTTTGTAAAGGGATATCTAGAAGATGTTTTAGCTCGACTGCCGCAGGCAAAAGAATCGGAAAATAATCGAGTATTGGAAATTCCTGTCTTCTATAACGGCGAAGATTTAAAATTTTTAGCAGATGAACATGGGCTAAGCGTTGGCGAAGTAATAGGAATTCATGCTTCGAAGAGCTACCGTGTTTTTATGGTCGGATTCTTACCCGGTTTTCCTTACATGGGAACAGTAGACGATCGAATTGCTACAGCAAGAAAAAAATCTCCACGTACATCAGTTCCTGCAGGTAGTGTTGGGATTGCAGGATATCAAACTGGAATTTATCCTCAAGCTTCGCCGGGAGGATGGCAGTTAATCGGCCAAACACCATTTAAAGTTTTTGATAAAGAAAAATCAAACCCTTGTTTGCTTAACCCTGGAGATCACGTTCGATTTTATTCTATCAGTCAAACTGAATTCGAAAAACTGAATGAGTATTGAAGTAATCAAGGCTGGATTGCTGAGCACTGTTGTTGCTGGCGAACGAAATGGTTTTCGTTATCTGGGTATTGGCCCTGGCGGTGCAATGGATTCTTTTGCAATGAGGATGTCAAATTATTTGGTGGGTAATGAAAGTGATGCAGCTGCATTGGAAATGAATTTTCCGACACCAGAGTTGTTTATTCTTGAAGATCAATTAATTAGTTTAACAGGACAAGGTTTTCGGATTTATATCAACAACAATATTTTTCCTTCCTGGAGGCCTATTCTCGTTAAGAAAGATGCTATCATAAAGTTTGAAAAGGTAGATACTGGTAGTCGCATTTATTTAACGGTTCATGGAGGGTGGAAGGCGCAACAATGGCTCGGGAGTTCCACGTCTCATTTAATATCGAGCATAGGTGGATATTCAGGTAGGGCTTTACAGAAAGGAGACATCTTGGAAGCCAATATTTTATTGCAAGGGGTTGATGAGATAAAGGCATTGTCTTGGGGTATATCAAAAAAAGAATTGGATAATGTCTATTTACCCGCTAGTGAAATCCGGATTGTTCAAAGTGTTGAAACGGACTTGCTTTCTCCCGAATCAAAAGAAAAACTTTTGACATCTCAATTAAAAATCAGTAGTCAGAGTAATCGCATGGGCTTTCGATTGGAGGGAGAAAAATTATTTTTAAGCAAACCCATTGAGCTGGTCTCTTCACCTGTTGACTTTGGAACCATCCAGCTTTTGCCTGATGGAAATCTCATCATCTTGATGGCCGATCATCAAACCACAGGTGGATATCCAAGGATAGGTTCGGTTATCAAATCGGATTTGTCAAAGCTTGCTCAACTAAGTGCAAACGATAAAATCAGTTTTAAATTGATTTCCTTGAGTGAGGCCGAAAATGAAATACTAAAAAGAAATAAGTTGTTAGATGAATTACAAAGTGCATGTCTTACTCAATACAAAAAATACTTTAAAGTATGAACGAGTTAAAGATTGATATCAATTGTGATATGGCAGAGGGCGTTGGCAATGAAAAAGAATTGATGCCATTTATTAGTTCGGCCAACATTGCGTGTGGATACCACGCAGGCAATGAAGATTTAATGAAATCAACAATTGATCTTTGTTTAAAATATAACGTAGCCATTGGCGCTCACCCTTCATTTCCGGATCGAGAAAATTTTGGTCGCACCAATATGAATCTTCCGTTGGAAGAGCTTAATAAATTGGTGAGCGATCAGATTCATCTGTTGAATAAAATTGCGAAAGAACATGGAGCGAAGCTGCATCATGTAAAACCACACGGTGCTTTATACAATATGGCAGCTAAGGATTCTGTGCTGGCAAATTGTATTGCTCGTGCAATTAAGGATGCTGATGAGAACCTGATTTTATATGGCTTATCACAAAGCGCAATGATTGATGAAGCAAAAAAAATCCAGATCAAAACGGCTAACGAGGTTTTTGCCGACAGGACATATCAACTAGATGGATCACTTACGCCTCGAACGCAATCTAGTGCCTTGATAACAGACGAGCAGGATGCTATTTTACAAGCAGTTAGGTTTGTTAGTGAAAATAAAGTGAAAACGGTTAAGGGAATTGATATTGACTTAAAGGCAGATACAATTTGTCTTCATGGAGATGGTGCCCATGCAGTTGAATTTGCTCGCCTGATTTATTCAAGATTTGGTAAAGAGAAAATAAAAATTCAAGCATTTAATTAATGAATAGTAAATCAATTTTTTCGGGACCTCTAATGGGAGCCGCATTTCTCATGGCAACGTCAGCTATAGGTCCGGGATTTATCACACAAACCACAAAATTTACAGAACAGCTAAAAGGAAGTTTTGGGTTTGTGATTTTGATTTCAGTTCTGCTTGACATCGGTGTGCAACTCAACATCTGGCGATTGATAAGCGTGAGTAAGATGTATGCGCAAGATATGGCCAACCAGATGTTGCCTGGTGCGGGTCATTTTTTGACTGCATTGATTTTATTGGGAGGTCTCGCCTTTAACATTGGCAATATTGCTGGTGCTGAACTTGGCTTTCAGGTGTTGTTTGGCTGGAGCGTGCAAACAGGAGCGATTGTCAGTTGCATCATAGCTGCAATTATTTTTCTAGTGAAGGAAGCAGGCAAGGCGATGGATGTGTTTGCCAAAGTGCTGGGTTTCGTGATGATCGGTCTCACACTCTATGTTGCCTTTCAGGCCGATCCTCCTATAGTTGAAGCGACAATAAAGACTTTTCTTCCTGATCATATTGACGAATTGGTAATCCTCACCATTGTGGGTGGAACGGTGGGAGGCTATATCAGCTTTGCCGGGGCTCATCGTTTGTTGGATGCAGGGATTTCGGGGAAAGAAAATTTACGGCAAGTGTCAAGGAGCTCAATCACTGCAATATTGATTGCTTCGTTGATGCGAACAATTTTATTTATCGCTGCGCTGGGTATTGTATGGAAAGGTATTTCACTTGGTAACGAAAATCCTGCAGCAGTAGTCTTTGAAAGTGCAGCAGGAAGAATTGGTTATAAGATATTTGGATTGGTACTTTGGAGCGCTGCCATTACCTCGGTCGTTGGTTCGGCATTCACATCTGTCTCATTTGCCAAATCCATTCATCCTTTTATTGAAAAATATTTTCGTCACTTTATTATCGTCTTTATTGTTTTCTCTACGATCGTTTTTCTTTTGGTGGGGCAACCAGTGAAACTTTTGGTTGCTGCTGGAGCAGTGAATGGATTGGTCCTTCCGTTTGCCCTGGCCATTATTTTATCTTCAACTTTTAAAAAAGATTTGCTAA
>DASYTA010000148.1:0-7446 GCA_036002745.1 Cyclobacteriaceae bacterium
GAAATAAAAAAAGAGACAGGTGAGGTGAAGATGGTGAAGAAAAAGACAGCGGACGCAAAAAAAGAAGTGAAAGAAACGTTGAAAGATAAAGAGAAGCTGAACGAAGCGGAGAAGAACGCCGAAAAAGACATCGAGAAACAAGTAGGGCAGAGCAAAAAGGGAAAAGAATTGAGACAACAGCTGGCACAGAAAAACCCGTTGGAGCAATACAAAGACATGCTCACTGATTTCAAGAAACAATCAGGGGTTCAACAAATTGATCCCAAGGATATCTCCAAACAATCCATTACTAATCCATTCATCGGTCAGGAGGACAAGTTGAAAGCAGGGATGGTTGAATTGGACAAATTGAGAAAGAAGTATGGTGAGGTGAACGAGGCTACTTTTCCATTGAAACGTATTCACAATTCGATGAAGGGAAAGCCTTTCAAAGTTCGCTTCACACCAGCCCTTGGGCTTCAGGTGTTGCAGGGAAAAACGGTGGGCCTTGATTTGATGCCTTACTTTATGTACAAAGTCTCAGGACGTATACGGCTTGGAGTTGGTTTTGATTATCGCGTGCAACAAGATCAACAGACTTTTATTTCAAGCGCGCAAGTAATGGGATTTCGTGCGATGGGTGATTTCAGAGTTTATGGCAGCTGGTATTTTCATGCGGAAGGAGAGTGGTTGCACTTTGAACAAAACAAACAGGGAACACATTACTTATCAGATCCTGCTGTCAAAGAGTGGAGCGACAGATTGAACATTGGTATTTTGAAGACGTCAAAAATAAGCCGCAGGCTAAATAGCATGTTTGAAGTGCTGTACTATGCAGGCGACTGGAGAAATTTTCCGCAGGCAAAGAACGGAGCGATACGGATTGGATTTGAGTACAAGCTTGGTGTAAAGAAGCCGAAGGTGAATAAGTGATTTTAAGTATATAAAATAGATTTTAATATCTATTAGTTTATAATCCAACCCTAAACTTTCTGGATCTCAAGTAAGGTCAATCAAAGCAAGTAGTTGTCAGAGCTAACATCAAAAAATCGGCTCGATAAATAATTAATTATCACAATTGTTTAATCATTCTACCTCCTAAATTAGGAGTAAGTGTTGGATTGATACTTAATACTTGATGAGCTAATGCGAGCATATCAACAGTGAGGCTTTCTGGAATCGAATCAAGACGAGTGCGTAAACAACTGATCCTTAGTGTATAATTGATTACGTATAATCATTCTAAATTAGGTCTTTTTTATTACATTGTAGAATGTTTGATTAGATCACACTCCATTTTACAATCTTGATTTCTCAACTATTCATCAAGCCAAAAGAAAAATGTGACTGTGGATAAAATTTATTTGAAATAATGCGTTCGCGGTGTAGATTTGTGCGATTCCTAATAAAAGCGGTTACCTAAACGTACCATGATGAACGAAAAAATATCTGGTCTTCTCAAGTTCCCAACTCTCGCACTGCTCGTACTCATAAGTTTCATTTCTTTTTCGCAAGACATCTCTAAAGATGCTGCTGTTATTAAAGCAGGCGAAGATCTGTTTGCTGCCAATTGTAAATCATGCCATCGGGTAAAGCAAAAATTAGTTGGCCCGGCGTTGGCAGGTGTGAGTGAGCGCGCTCCATCCATTGATTGGATCAAAGGATGGGTAAAAAACTCAGCGAAAGTAATTGCCAGCGGTGATAAATATGGAGTCGCTCTATATAATGAGTACAACAAGAGCCAGATGACGGCCTTCACCAGCTTCTCAGATGATCAGATCATGAGCATCTTGGCATATGTAAAAGCTGAAGCGGATAAACCTGATGCACCATTAATTACACAACCAACCGGAGGTACCCAAGCTCAACCATCTGTTCCTTCCGGATATCTGGATGCAATCCTTGCGGGGATGATTGTCATTTTGATATTGATGTTGGTCATTCTCGGATTGATTACCAATGCATTAAAGAAATACCTCAATGAAAAACAATTAAGTGAAGAAGATAGTGATGTAGTGAATTCACCAATCACAGTATCTTCATTTGTCAGCAGCCCTGGTTTTATTTTCCTAGTGGTGTTCGTTGTAGCTGCTATATCTTTCAAAACAGTTATTGACGGACTCTTCTCTATAGGTGTGCAGCAGGGATATCAACCTAAGCAACCGATCGCGTTCTCACACAAACTTCACGCTGGTGCATACGAGATCGATTGTAAGTATTGCCATACCGGGGCAATGAAGGGCAAACAAGCCAACATTCCATCTCCTAATATTTGTATGAACTGCCATTCGCAGATCAAACAAGAATCTCCTGAGATCCAAAAAATTTATGCTGCTATCGGCTATGATGTGAAAACAGCTTCTTACACCGGCAAACAAAAGCCGATCGAGTGGGTGCGTATTCATAACCTTCCTGACTTAGCGTATTTCAATCACTCTCAACACGTTAATGTAGGCGGCATCGAATGCCAGACTTGCCATGGCCAGATTCAAGAGATGGAAGTAGTGAAACAATATTCATTACTAACCATGGGCTGGTGTATCGATTGTCACCGCAAAACTAATGTGAACAATGAAGGCAACGCCTACTATGACAAGCTGATACAGGTGCATGAAGCTTCAAAAGGCAAAGGCAACAAAATGAAAGTAGAAGACATTGGTGGCCTCGAGTGTTCAAAGTGTCACTATTAATTATAGAGAATCAAATCCATTCGATCTGATATAGATTTATGAGCGAAACAAAAAAGACATATTGGAAAGGGTTACCCCAACTGAAGAACGACCCTAACTACGTGAAGCATGCCGACAAGGAATTTGTCGACTTGGGCGTAGCAGAAGATCCCGGCCACTCTCGCAGGGATTTCTTAAGGATGATGGGCTTCAGTGTAGCAGCTGCTTCCTTAGCAGCATGCGAAGCACCGATTCGCAAAGCCATTCCGTATGTAATGAAGCCGGTGGATGCTGATGCCGGTATTCCTAATTATTATGCTTCAAGTTATGTTAATGGTGGTGACTACTGCAGTATCGTTGTAAAAGTTCGCGATGGTCGCCCAATTAAAGTAGAAGGAAATAGCTTATCGTCAGTAACGCTCGGAGGAACAAGTGCTCAAGTGGAAGCTTCTGTTCTTTCTTTGTATGATAACTACCGGTTACGTGGACCTCAAAAAGGAGAGAGCAAAACAGACTGGGAAACTATTGATAAAGAGATCATTGCTAAATTGGAACAAATTGCAGGCAAAGGTGGAGCAATTCGCATTGTAAGCAATACTATTCTTAGTCCCAGCACATTAAATACTATTGAAAAGTTCAAGACAAAATATCCAACGACAGAGCTCATTCAATACGATCCGATTTCTTCTTATGGAATTTTGAAAGCGAATGAAGAATCGTTTGGAGTAGCAGTTATACCCTCTTACGATTTCAGTAAAGCAAAAACAATTGTGAGTATCGGTGCTGATTTTCTTGGCACTTGGGTTTCACCTATCGAATTCACAAAACAATATGCTACAACGCGCGAAGTGAGTGAAGATAAGCGTGAGATGTCACGTCATTATCAGTTCGAATCGAACTTATCACTTACTGGTGCCAATGCCGACTATCGCGGAATGATCAAACCTTCACAAGAGGGATTGGTCGTTACACAATTATATAATATAGTTTCAGGTAAAGGAGGCAAAGTTTCTTTTTCAGAGGATGTCGATAAGAAATTAGAGAAAGCAGCTGCTGAACTTTTGGAAAATAAAGGAAGCTCTTTGGTTGTTGCTGGCTCGAATGACAAAGCAGTGCAAACTGTAGTGAATGCCATAAACGATTTGTTAGGCAACTACGGAACAACGATCAACCTTGCCTCGCCTGTGAATTTCCGAAAAGGGAATGATGAGAAGATGGCTACTTTTGTTAACGAAGCGAAAGATGGCAAAGTAGCAGGAGTAATCTTCTACAATTGTAATCCAGTTTATGATCACCCCGCAGGAGCAGAGTTGGCAGCGTCATTGAAAAATATCGCATTGACTGTTTCAACTTCATATACACCAAACGAAACTGCATCAGCATCTGCTTACATGGCTCCTGATCATCACTATCTGGAATCATGGAACGATTTTGAGCCGAAACCAAATTCATACAGTTTATCTCAACCAGCCATTACTCCAATTTTCAAAACTCGCCAGGCACAAGAGAGCTTTGCGGTTTGGTCTGGCGGAGGTACTGATGATTATTTCAGTGTCGTTCAAGCCAATTGGAAAAACTGGTTCTACGATAATAAAAAAGATATTGGTTCTGACTTCCAAAGTTTCTGGGATAAGTGTCTGTACGATGGCGTTTATCAGGCAACAGCCTCAGAATCTAAGTCTCTTTCATTTGCAGGTAATATCGAATCAGCAGTCTCTTCTATTTCATCTAATTACAAACCTTCCAATGATGGAGTTGAATTAGTTATCTATGAGAGCTACGGAGTGGGTTCAGGTTCACAAGCTAACAATCCTCTTCTGCAAGAGTTGCCAGATCCAATTACCAAAGCAGTTTGGGATCACTATGCTACCATTTCACAAAAGGATGCAACCAAGTGGGGAATCAGCAATGATGCAGAAGGCAATACACAATTAGTGACAATCGCAGCGAACGGAAAATCGATTACCGTTGCCGCTTTAGTTCAACCGGGTCAAACTGAAGGAACAGTTGGTGTTGCGTTAGGTTATGGCCGCACCAAAGTTGGGGTAGTTGCAGAAAATCGTGGTGAGAATGTTTACCCGATTGTTAATGTACTTAACGGTTCACTGAATTACAGCGCTACATCTAGAGTTACAGTAACCAAAACAGCAAAGGATTTTCAAATCGCCCAGACCCAAATTCATCAAACCTACATGGGGAGGGAAAGTGTGATTCAAGAATCTACTTTAGCTGAATTCAAAACTAATCCTGCGGCAGGTAGAGATTTTCCTAAGATCACGAAGTGGGATGAAAAGGTAGATGCAAGTACAATCAGTATGTGGAAGGGGCACCAATATCCTAATCATCATTGGGGTATGGCTATCGACCTTAACACGTGCACAGGCTGTGGTGCCTGTGTGGTTGCATGTAATGTAGAAAACAACGTTTCTCTTGTAGGAAAAGATGAAGTGATTCGCAGACGTGAAATGCATTGGCTTCGTATTGACCGTTATTATAGTAGTCCGGAAGGAACGGAGCACGGAGATTACAAAGGGCTTGAGAAAGCAGCTGAAAATCCAGAGGTTACTTTCCAACCAATGTTGTGCCAGCATTGCAATAACGCATCTTGCGAAACAGTTTGCCCTGTTGCAGCAACAACACACAGCACAGAAGGTCTCAATCAAATGACTTATAATCGTTGTATTGGTACTCGTTATTGTGCCAACAACTGTCCTTATAAAGTTCGTAGATTCAACTGGTTTAAATACCACGACAATCAACAGTTCTATCAATCGAATCCAGCAATGAACACCGACCTTGGTCGTATGGTGTTGAATCCAGAAGTTACAGTTCGCTCTCGTGGTGTAATGGAGAAATGTTCATTCTGTGTGCAACGAATTCAAGCAGGCAAGTTGACTGCTAAGCGCGAACGCAGACCGGTGAAAGATGGTGAAGTAGTTACAGCTTGTCAGGCTTCGTGCTCTTCGGGCGCAATCTTGTTTGGCGACATGAATGATCCGGAGAGCCGTCTAAGCAAGCTGTTGAAGATCGATCACTACATTGAAAAGAAAAATGAGAAAGGTGAAGTAGAGAAAGTCTTCAACCACGGAATAGACAAGAAGATTGGTAATCCACGCGCCTATCGCGTGTTGGAAGATATCGGTGTGAAACCAAATATTTTCTACCTGACTAAAATCAGAAATAAAGACAAAGCAAAAGAACCCGCATAAACATCGATAACGAATAACGATCAAAGAAACTATGCAAGTAAGCTCATCGATACGCGAATCTCTGGTAACCGGAGGAAAATCTGTAAGGGATGTTTCGGAAGACATCAGCAGACAAGTAGAAGGCAAACCCACCAACCTTTGGTGGATGGCCTTCGGAATTTCCGTAGTGCTTCTTCTTTATGGTGCTTATTGTTTCTGGATACTTCTTTGGAATGGAGTCGGTGTTTGGGGACTTAATAAAACTGTAGGTTGGGCTTGGGACATCACCAACTTCGTTTGGTGGGTTGGTATTGGTCACGCGGGTACGTTGATCTCTGCGATTCTTCTGTTATTCCGTCAACGCTGGAGAATGTCTATTAACCGTGCGGCTGAAGCTATGACGATATTCGCCGTGATTTGTGCTGCAAGTTTCCCGTTGGCGCACATGGGGCGTCTTTGGATTGGTCCTGTTTGGTCTCTTCCGCTCCCTAATGCATTTGGATCATTGTGGGTAAACTTCAACTCCCCATTGCTATGGGATGTGTTCGCGATCTCAACGTATTTCTCAGTGTCACTCGTATTCTGGTACATGGGCTTAGTTCCTGATTTTGCTATCATCCGCGATCGTGCAGTCCGCATGGGAAACAAAACTCGCGCGCTTATATACAATGCACTAAGTTTTGGATGGGCTGGCGGAGCAAAAACCTGGATGCGCTACGAATCTGTGGCTTTAATTCTCGCAGGTCTTTCTACACCACTTGTTCTTTCCGTTCACACGATAGTATCGATGGACTTCGCTACGTCTGTGATTCCAGGATGGCACACTACGATTTTCCCACCTTACTTTGTGGCAGGAGCTATCTTCTCTGGCTTTGCGATGGTATTGACCTTGCTTTTAATTACGCGTAAAGTATTTCATCTCGAAGACTATATTACCATCTATCACGTAGAGTTGATGAACATCATCATCATCGTTACGGGGTCAATTGTTGGCATTGCTTACATCACTGAATTCTTTATCGCTTGGTATGGTCAGGTTCCTGCAGAGCAATATGCATTCATCAACCGTGCAACTGGTCCTTACTGGTGGGCTTACTGGTCGATGATGACTTGTAATGTGATCTCTCCTCAACTGTTCTGGTTTAAGAAGATTAGAACAAACTTAGTATCAACTTTTGTGCTCTCAATAATTGTAAATATTGGAATGTGGTTCGAGCGTTTCGTGATCATTGTTACATCTCTCCACCGTGACTATGTTCCCTCAAGCTGGTCAATGTTCCATCCTACGATGTATGACATTGGTCAGTATATATTCACCTTCGGATTATTCTTCACCGCATTTTTGCTCTTTGCTAAGTTTTTCCCTGTTATCAATATGGTAGAAATTAAGAGCATTATTAAAGCCACCTCTGAAAAGAAACATTAATATGGATAGCAATAAATATTTTATTTGTGGAGTGTATGATGACGAGGATGTGCTCCTCAGTGCTGTCGAAAAAGTGCGTGACAAAGGTGTTCGCATTCAGGAAGTGTATTCCCCATTCCCGGTTCACGGCTTAGATGAAGCTTTGGGTTACCGGAGAACAAGGTTACCGATCGCGGCATTTATG
>DASYTA010000149.1:0-1900 GCA_036002745.1 Cyclobacteriaceae bacterium
TTGTAATTTTTTCCATTGTGTTTTGTTTTAGTTAATTCATTGTTTGCTGATCCATTTAATTTTTATTGAACTTGATCTTAACTCCTAAGCGGAACGATTGGTAGTATTCATCTCTTCTAGTTAATGTTTTGGATTGCGGATTCTTTTGGTAAGGATATTCATTGCTCTGTTGATATACAGGCTTCTTGATATATGTTTCAAAAGCAGAGTTCAGCAGATTGGTCGCTTTGACAAATACATCAATCGTTTTGGATATTTTTTTATCAAGCGAAAAATCCAGGATAACGATCGGTTTGCTGTAGGTGTCGTTATCTAAATAAGGTGAAGTGGCTTCTAGTTTTTGACCTGTGTATACCAATGAAAGTTGAGACTCCCATCCTTTATCAAGGTCTTTGTACAACAATGATAAGTTGCCGATGTTATTCGCCTGCCCTTGCATCGGCCGCGTTTGATTGACCGTGTAAGTAGTATAGCCTTTAGACAAATCTTTGGGATCAACAGGACCAAGTAGCAGTTTGGTAGTAGTGATCGAAGAGTGAGTGTACGTGTAATTGGCACGGATGCCGAACTTGCTGAAGTAATGGGTAAAATCAATTTCTACGCCCATGTTCTGCGCATCTCCAAAATTGTTGGGCTGCAAAACATTTTCGTTTGCAATGCCCCACTTAGTTACAGTGTATTCAATTGGGTCGGTAATCGATTTGTAGAATGCACCTACTAATAGTTGATCGGTCACATTCGGAAACAGTTCCAATCGCAGGTCTACATTTTGCGCCTTCACTCGCTTCAGGCCAGGATTTCCGTGTTCAGGATAGCCGTCATCGGGATAGATGTATGGAACGATTTCAAAAAAACCAGGACGCGAAATACTTTTGTAATAGCTGAAACGTAAATTCATTCCAGGTTTAATTTTAAATTTTGTCATCAAACTCGGCAACACGTCAGTGTAATGTTGACTGCTATCCGGTGTTATACCTGCTACAGGATTTTTTAAGGCGTATCCCTGATCAGTATTTTCTACGCGCACTCCGGCATTCACTTCCCATTTTTCTACATCCAATTTTCCAAGAACATAAGCCGCGTTAATGTATTCGTGTGCTTTGTAATTCATGGCATCACTCGGAGCACCAAGAGGATTCGTCAACGACCAGGTGACATCACTAACGGTGTTCCAGTCTTTACCTTGAAATTGTTGAGTTGGATTAGGCTCGAAATAATAAATGTCATAGTTACTATCCCGATCTTTATGCCGTATCATGCCTCCGGCTTTCAACAGGCTTCTGTTCCATGACTGAGGTCGGAAAATAAAATTCAAGTAGCCTGTTAAATCAGTATCGGTATTCTTCAGCCATTGACGTGTAAGGCCTTCAGCACCTTGAGGGCTTTCCACAAAATCAGTCATGGTGGTACTCCGGCTAAACTTGGCATTGTCAGGTTCGTTGTTAGAGGCTACCGAGTACACACCCGACCATTCCAACGTCAATGGTTCAAACAGTTTGTGATTCCCTTGTAGCGATGAAGTGATGATGCCTTGATCGGTGGTTTTCGTGCGCGTAGTGTAACCTAAAGAGGCATCACCATCAGCTGAACTGTAGCCGAGTTTTAATGAAGTTGATCTGATCTGTCGTGTTTCATTGTTGTTCAACGAATAATAGCCAGTATAAAATTTTATTGAATGACTATCATTGAATTTGTAGTCGAGCCGTGCGTGCGCAGCTCCGCGCATTTGCTGAATAGAGTAATGTCTTTCCTGCAACGAACCCAGTTGAGGAAGATTGGAGCCATAAGGATCAACATCATAATCAAACCATACGCTCTTAGTGCCACGATATGAATTTTGAAAACTGCCGCCCACAAGAACACCCAACTTGTTATTTAAAAAACGATTGCCAATTGAAAA
>DASYTA010000150.1:0-9153 GCA_036002745.1 Cyclobacteriaceae bacterium
TCGTGAGAAACTAGCATCAAACAGCCATTGAATTTTTCCAGAAAGTCCTCCAAAACATTCAATGTTTCAATATCAAAATCGTTTGTTGGCTCATCGAGAATTAAAAAGTTTGGATTGGTAACCAGCACTTTTAAAAGCTGTAGGCGTTTCTTTTCACCGCCACTTAGCTTTTCAATAAACGTGTATTGCTTTTCAGGAGGGAATAAAAACAAATCCAAAAACTTGGATGCAGAAACTTGAGAGCCATCTGCCAGGGTAATGAATTCAGCAATCTCTTTTACTTCTTCAATGACACGATGAGCAGGATTGAGGCTTTCTGTTTCTTGTGTGAAGTAACCAACTTTGGTGGTAACGCCCGGAATGATTTCGCCAGAGTCGGGTTTACCCTTCCCATTGAGCAAGTCCAGGAATGTTGATTTGCCAACACCATTTTTTCCCACTACTCCGATCCGGTCCTTTTTCTTAAAGATGTAAGAAAAATTCTCTACCATTTTTTGAGAACCGTAACTCTTGCTAACCTGGTGAAGCTCTAAAATTTTTCCCCCTTGTCGCCTTTCCTGAATATCCAATTCAAGCCTATCTTTTTTAAGATTGGTTGATGCCTTCTCCTGAATTTCATAGAATGCTTCGACTCTGTATTTCGCTTTGGTTCCTCGGGCTCTGGGCTGCTTGCGCATCCATTCCAATTCTTTTTTCATAAGGTTGCGAGCTTTAGCAACCTCAGTCTTCAGCATTTCTTCGCGCTCTGATTTCTTCTCAAGAAAATAGGCATACTTGCCTTTGTAAGAATAGAGTTTGCCTCGGTCGAGTTCTAAAATCAAATTGGCTACGTTATCTAAAAAATATCTATCGTGGGTTACCATCAGCAAGGTGATGTTCTGCCCCGACAAATAATTTTCCAGCCACTCGATAGCTTCAAGGTCAAGATGGTTTGTAGGTTCATCCAACACTAACAAGTCAGGAGAGGCGAGGAGCATTTGCGCTAAAAAGGTTCTCTTGCGTTGGCCACCCGATAATTCTTCAAACTTTTGATCAAGGTTTGTTATTCCGAGCTTGCTTGTAATCTCCTGCACCTTTGCATCGTATTCCCAAGCCTGAAATTCCTCCATTTGTTCAAGAACATGTTGCATCTTTTCGGGTGAAGTATGTGGATCATGGATGCATGCTTCGTACTCTTTTACAACAGCTGCTATTTTATTTTTCTCGTCAAATAAAATATCATTTACTGTAAAATGCCCGGGTGCGTGAGGCGCTTGTACCAAATCGCCAAGTTTAATACCATCTCGGATACTTACTTTGCCACCATCGGGCTGTACTTGACCGATCAATATTTTAAGGAGCGTAGATTTACCAGTACCATTTTCACCAACCAACGCGATTTTATCGCCTTGAGAGATACCGATCGTAAGGTCTTGGAAAAGCCATCGGTCATTATAGGATTTGGAGAGCGATTCAGCTGAAAGATAATTCACGTTGTAAAAATTAGGGCGCAAAGGTAGGCTTAGATTCTGGATTCTGGAACCTCGAATTAAGAATAAGTGAGCTGATTAAGGAGTTCCCATTATCTTTGTGAATATGACTCCAATTATTGCTCCTTCTATTCTCGCTTCAGACTTTGCTAACCTTCAAAAGGAAGTTGAAATGATCAACACCAGTCAGGCAGACTGGGTTCATGTAGACGTTATGGATGGCGTTTTTGTACCCAATATTTCGTTGGGATTGCCCGTGGTTGAGGCTGTAAAACGTCACGCAAAGAAACCTTTGGATGTTCATTTGATGATTGTTCAACCTGAGAAATATGTGGAGGCATTTCACAAGGCCGGCGCCGATTCGATTTCTGTGCATATCGAGGCTTGCCCGCACCTGCATCGTAACATTCAACAGATAAAAGCATTAGGTTGCAAAGCGGGTGTGGCTGTTAATCCGCATACACCGATAATGGGATTATATGATTTGATCCAGGATATTGACCTGGTTTTATTAATGTCGGTCAATCCGGGCTTTGGCGGACAAAAATTCATTGAGCGAACCTATGATAAAATAAAAGAATTGAAAGCGTTGATTAAAAGTAGAAATTCTGGTACGCTTATTGAAATTGATGGAGGCGTGAATCAACAAAATGCAAAGCTTCTGTTAGACGCCGGAGCTGACGTATTGGTGACGGGCAATTTTGTTTTCTCGGCATCAAATCCAAAAGAAGTGATTCAACGTTTAAAAGAGACTAAATAGAATTTTATTCTAAGTTCGATCAACATCAAAAGTTTTATGATTCGAATCACCTTCTTTTTGATCGCGCTAATTTCAATTTCGTGTGCCAGATCAGTATCACGGATTGATCCCAATCAGCAAATCGATTTAAGTGGAAGGTGGAATGACAGTGACTCTCGCACCGTGGCCAATAAAATGATTACCGAATTGTTGGGCAGCGATAAATTCAAAGATTATTCAAAAGGATTAGGTAAGAAGCCTGCGATTGTTGTTGGCTTAATTCGAAATAAAACAAGTGAGCACATTGATGCGGATAATTATATTAAGAAAGTAGAGCTTGCAATCTATAACTCGAGCATTGCTGACCTCGTTGAGTCGGATAGCTTTCGCGATAAACTTCGGCAAGAGCGTGCTGAGCAGCAAGACTTTGCCTCATCTGCAACTGCCTCGCAATGGGGAAAAGAAGTAGGAGCAAACTTGATGCTCTTTGGTGAAATGACTTCAGAAACGGATGTGTACAACAAAAAACGAGTTGTAAACTACATCACCACATTATTTCTTACTGACATAGAAACAAACAAGAGAGTGTGGTATGGACAAGAGGAGATTAAAAAGTATATCAAAGATTGAAAGAGTTTGCAGGTTACAAGTCGCAAGTTACAAGTGACTGATACCTTAAACTTGAAACTAGCAACCTGAACTAGAAATTGAAACGTCTCTCCTTCATATTCCTACTCTTAGCAGTTTCCTCCTGCGCTACTTACTATCAGTCCAATTTTACTTTTAATCAAGAATTTGAAAGTGGGCAATTGGACAAGGCGTATAAGACTCTTCAACAACATTCCTCTGAGGCTCACGGAAAGAAAGAATTTTTGTATTTCGTAAATAACGGACTCATCCTATCCATGATGGGCCGATATGCGGAGAGTAATCAATTTTTTGAAAAAGCTTTTTTGTTTGGAGAGGACTATCGTATCAACTACCTCAATGAAGTCGCTTCTTATTTGACTAACCCTAATTTCACTACTTACAAGGGTGAAGATCATGAGCATTTGATTTTATTGTATTACAAGGCGTTGAACTATTTGAAGATGCATAATACCGAAGACGCACTTGTAGAAATCCGCAGACTCAACATTCGGTTGCAACAATTGACAGATCGGTATAATTCGAGCGACAAATATGATCATGATGCATTCATTCATGTGTTGATGGGAATAACTTATGAAGTAGATAAGGATTACAATAACGCGTTTATAGCTTATCGCAATGCTTTTAATATTTATAACGACGATTATCAAAGATTCTTCCGGCTCAATGCGCCTCAACAATTGAAAGAAGACCTTTTGCGGACAGTTTGGTTAAGTGGATTAAGGGATGAATTTGAAGCTTACAAGGATACTCTTAAGATGCCTAATTATGTCTATAAAGAAAATGAAGGAGGCGAACTGGTTTTCTTCTGGCACAATGGATTGGCTCCGGTGAAGGCAGAATGGGGTGTGGATTTTGTGATCAGCAGACAAGGCGGGATAGTTTATTTCACAAATTCTCAATTAGGCTTGAGCTTTCCGTTTAGTTTGGAAGGATACAATGATCATGAAAAGAAAAGCTTATCTAACCTTGAAGTCTTTAGAGTAGCATTCCCAAAATACATTGAACGTTCTCCATTCTATTCACAAGCGAATATCAATATCAATGATCAGGTTCTTCCACTGCAAATGGTGGAAGATATAAATAAGATAGCTTTTAAATGTTTGCAAGAACGAATGGGTCTTGAGTTCAGCAAAGGGCTGCTACGAGTGGCTTTGAAGAAGGCGGAAGAATATGAAATTAAAAAACAGGATCGCACGCTAGGATCGATTGTTGGAATGATCAATGCCTTGACTGAGAAGGCAGATACAAGAAACTGGCAAACGCTTCCGTATAGTATTTATTATTGCCGAGTGCCACTGAAAGAAGGGCAAAATTCATTGACCTTCACGTTAAAGAACCCAGTGGGCAAAAGTGTCGACCATCAATACACTTACGATGTCAAAAAAGGCCAGATTCTTTTCCATACTTTTTCATCCCTTGAAAGTAATTATCCAAGTTATAACAGTTACTGAGTAGTTTCCATTTCCTATCTTTAGGTGCAAAAACCTGCCCTGAAACAGCTATTTCCATTTGTATTGATTGCGTTTGCATTCTCGGCATTTAACTCATTGGCTCAAGATGAGGGTAATAATACCATTCCTCTTGATCACTTTTACGCGAAGCCAAGACATGGTTCAAATATTATCAGAAGAGCCCTTCATAATTTTCATTTTGGACTGTACACAGGTGTTGGAAGAACTTATTTTAAAACACAGTTGAATGAGTTCGGAATTTATCAGCCCCCAGGAAATTCGCCAGAACTATTTACTAAGTCGTCAACCAATCGATATACCAATTGGGTGAATGATGCAGGTGTAGATTCTTCAGCCTTGGGAAGTTACATAGTAACAAATCCAGGTACTGCCAATTTAGGATTCAACGGGCACGCTCTCAATATACCATTGGGGGCTACGGTGCATTACGAGTTTAACCGATATCGAATAGGTGGAGGATATTCATATGAATTGATGACCATCGGTCCACTGCATTCAAGTATCATGACGGACAAAATCTCAGACATGAAACCAAACAACCCGACAGGATATATCAGAAAATATTGGGGGATGGCTGGTGTTTCGTTTTATCGATGGAATGAATTTTTGTTTACCGGAGATGTCGAAGTTGGAAGTTATAAATTGAAATCCAATTATAACGAAGCACAAGTTACCACGAGCGTTTATTTTAATTTAGGGATTACCATTGAGAAAAGTCTCTCTGAATATTTTAAAGTGTACGCCCGACCGACCTACGAAATCAAAAGCTACGATCTTGCTTTGCCCAAGGCTGGTCAGGCAGTTCATTACAACATTAATGCCCTTTATGTGAACGTAGGATTCACTTATACAATTCCGGAATTGCCGAGATGTTTTCTTAATGAGTGTCATGCTCAGATAAACCATGCTCATGGCAATAAGGAGTATCGCAGCAACAGGCATCCCATTTATAAGAAACAAAACCCGGGATATGGAGAGAATGATCCCACGTTGATCAAGTACAAAGGAAAAAACAAGAAGAAGATAAATCCTTATTAGGCTTAAGCATTTGATACCTTGAGCTACTTCACTTTAGATCCAAAAGAAACTCCTACACCACAATTGCAGGCCTATCTTCAAGGCGCGATTGCTCCACGCCCAATTGCTTTTGCTAGTACAATTGATAAAAACGGAATCGTAAATCTTAGCCCGTTTAGTTTCTTCAATATGTTTAGTACTAAGCCACCCATTCTTATTTTCTCACCGGCAAGAAGAGTGCGTGACAACACCACCAAGCATACGCTGCAAAATGTATCGGAGGTACCAGAAGTTGTAATCAATATTGTTGACTACAACATGGTGGAGCAAGCCTCATTGGCAAGCTGCGAGTATCAGAAGGGTGTAAATGAATTTATAAAGTCTGGGTTAACTGAATTGAAGTCTGAAAGAGTAAAGCCACCAAGAGTAGAAGAATCACCCGCAAGCTTTGAATGTAAAGTCAATCAGGTTATTTCTTTAGGAGAAGAAGGTGGTGCTGGGAATTTGATAATTTGTGAAATCCTTCTTGCGCATTTTAAAGAGAATATTTTAGATACTTCTAAAAATGTTGATCCGCATAAACTAGATGCTGTAGCTCGAATGGGAGGAGATTTCTATTGCCGAGCTTATGGTGATAATATTTTTACAGTACCGAAGCCGAATACAAAATTGGGGATTGGATTTGACCAACTGCCAATAAGCATACGCAACAGCAAAGTGCTTTCGGGAAATGATCTCGCAAGATTGGCCAACGTTGAAAAGCTCCCTGACTTTAAGAATCTTGCTTCACTGAGTCCACCAAATGAAGAAGAACTTCATCTCTCAGCGAAAAGATTATTAGCAGAAGGAAAGATTGATGAGGCTTGGAAAGTTCTCCTCAACCATCACTAGCTCTAATTTCTGACTTAGTTCTTAGCGATACAACACCGCCTTAACAGCCTTGACCGTACGTTCCACACTTGGAAGAATGGCATCAATCAAAGTGGGTGCGTAGGGTAGAGGCACATCCAAACTGTTGATACGATGAACTGGAGCGTCCAAATAATCAAATGCATGCTTTTGGATGTGATAAGTAATTTCAGATGAAATTGCAGCCAATGGCCATGCTTCTTCTATTATTACAAGCCTATTGGTCTTCTTTACAGACTCAACAACGGTAGCATAATCAATTGGCCTAACAGAACGCAAGTCAATAACCTCAGCCGAGATACCTTCTTTCTCTAGTTCCTGAGCTGCTGCCAGTGTTACCTTCATAATCTTACCAAATGACACCAAAGTAACATCGGTGCCGCTTCGCTTGATATCAGCCGAGCCAATAGGAATTAGATATTCTTCTGTAGGCACTTCACCTTTATCTCCATACATCAATTCACTCTCCATGAAGATGACAGGGTCATTGTCGCGGATGGCGGATTTCAGAAGGCCTTTTGCATCGTAAGGTGTAAAAGGAACAACTACTTTCAAACCAGGAGTATTGGCATACCAGTTTTCAAAATTTTGAGAGTGTTGAGAGCTCAACATCCCCGCATTTCCAGTTGGGCCACGAAAAACGATGGGCACATTGAACTGCCCACCCGACATAGAGAGCATCTTTGCTGCTGAGTTGATTACTTGGTCGATGGCAACCAATGAAAAATTAAAGGTCATAAACTCAACAATCGGCCTGATGCCATTCATTGCAGCACCAACACCAATCCCGCCGAAGCCCAGTTCAGAAATAGGAGTATCAATCACACGTTCGGGTCCGAATTCATCAAGCATACCTTGACTTACTTTATATGCTCCATTGTATTCGGCCACCTCTTCACCCATCAATAACACAAGCGGATCCCTACGCATCTCTTCATTCATCGCTTCCCTAAGGGCTTCCCTAAACTGGATTTCTCTCATTTTCAGAACTATTTTGAATATTAAACAAACGGTCGTTTACAAAGCCCGTAAAAATAATACCCGAATCAACAGAATTCAAGGGTTCTTGAAATTGATTTAAGCTGTTTTAAAGAAAATAGGAAATAAAAAAGCCCCGATTCAAAACCGGGGCTCTTATTCCTGTTAAGGAGTATTATTTCAATGCATTGCGGAATGCATCCGTAGTATTGAACTTAATGAATTCAAGGTCGATTAGCGCCTTTTCCTTAAGCGCAGGATCAAGTTTCACAGCGCTCGTAAGATTACTTACTACACCATCACCGCTACCTGTACGTGCTGCTGCAATTGCTGCACCATAGTAGGCAAGAGCGAAGTTTGCATTTTTCTTAGTCGCATCAGCAAATGAAGGTCCTGCATTGCTGTTGTCTTTGTTGAGTAACTGTGCTAAACCTTTGTTGAACAAGTTTACATCTGTATCGATCGATGAAGAAGTTGAGCTAACAGCATCGCTGTATTTCGCCATATAAATTTCATCAGCACCTTTCACACCGTTTACTCCACGTTTGACATCGTTGCTAGCTCCATTCAATGCCTTAGCCGCATAGCTATAAGACTTGTAAGGATTTCCTTGCAATAAAGCTATTGAAGCAAGGTTGGCCAATACTTCAGGAGCCTCTTTCAATTTAACAGCAATGTCAAATTGAGCGGCAGCTTTATCAGTTACTTCAGAAGCCTTAGCTGGGTTTTCGATAATCATCTGCAGGTAAGTAGCACCTAAGTTGTTGTTAGCAGCCCAGTTGCTTCCTTTTTTTGTAGCAGCTTCGTAGATGGAAGCCTTCTCATCCAATGAAGGAGTAAGGGTTGCAGAGTACATAAGTTCTTCGAAAGTAAGGGTATCGGCTTTAGCTTCTCCTTTAGTAATTTGTTTAGCAAGAACTGAAATCTCAGCATCTGTCTTCTTTGCTTTTACCGTTAAGATTTCAGTTTTAGCAGAACGTAAGCCAGGGTATACATCTTTAAACACTTTGTTGTAAGTCTTCAATTTCTTCAATGCGTTCTCTTGGTCTTCAAAAGTTCCGCCATTGTTGATAGCGTTTAAGTATTCAGCTTTTTCATCGGCAGAGATACCTTGATAGTCAGCCAAAGCAGTCTTGAAACCATTCCAATCGTCAACGATAGGCTTCAAAATGAATTTGATGTCAGCAGCTACACCTTGGTAATCGTACTTCTTCATCTCATCGCGATAGAATTTTTCGATTACAGCGGCACGCTCTTCAGAAAGTTTGCTGTTGATACGCTCCAAACCTTCAGGTGAGTGAGTACCTGTGATAGTAACTGTTCTGGTAATGTTTTTAGCTGCGATAAAGGCATCCAACTGCTTGCCTTTGTCGGCAGTTATTTCTGATTTACGTAAAACTGATTTACCACGCTCAAAGTTGAAATCAGGGATTACAACTGGAACAAGTTCTTCCTGGTTGTTGTAACCATGCTCAGCAAAAGCGGCATAATATGATTTTTGAACCAATCTTGAAGTGGCAATGATACCAGTTCCGATCACAGGGCGGGGCTCGCCTTTCTTAGGAAGTGCTAAGGTCTTTGTTCCTTTCGCAGCAACGCCTTGTATCTCTACAGTACCGTTAGTTTTAACAAAAGCATCTTTATAAGGGAATGAGAAAGCTTTAGTAACGGCAATCTGCTCTGTGCCATTATTTGGATAGTCTTCTGCTTTGAACACAATAGGTGTCAGAGCAATTTCGTTCTCCCCGTACTTATAGAAAGTATTGAGTGTATAAACGGTACCCTTTTTCAGAAGTTTGGCAGGCAGGTTACCTGAAACGTCAAAATTCACCGTGTCTTTGTGAACTTCAAGGGGTTCTGGTTTCGACTGAACACTTTGGTTTTTTGCTACTTTAATCATCTGTGGAAGGGTACA
>DASYTA010000151.1:0-2881 GCA_036002745.1 Cyclobacteriaceae bacterium
GTAAACATCTTTCGTATTTATAAGCTTGATTGGCAAGCCCAACAATTAAGTTAACGCTAAAATAATTGTCGTTTGCCGGCATTCAACTAATTTAGTTGCTATGAAAACTGCTGGTTATTCAGGAACGTCACTAGCAAAGAAATTAGGAATCAAGGAAAATTTCGCCATCAAGATTGTTAACGCACCCGACTATTACTTTGATCTGTTCACTGATCTTCCTAAAAACCTGATTACTTCTGCAAAAAATAATTTGAATTTCATCCATTACTTCGAAACCAATCAAAAGAACTTTCGTAAAGAAATTCTTAAGCTTAAGAAGCAACTCGCCCAGGATGGGATGATTTGGGTTTCGTGGTATAAGAAGTCAGCGATGATGCCCACAGACATTACGGAAGACGTTATTCGCAACTTCGCTTTAAAAAATGGATTAGTCGATATTAAAGTTTGCGCTGTTGACGAACAATGGTCGGGTTTAAAACTGGTGATTCCAGTTAAAGACAGAAAGAAGAAATAACTACGTAGATAAAAATATGAATTATCACCTCGCTCAAGTGAACATCGCCAAAATGCTGGCGCCTCTCGAAGATCCCATCATGGCCGAATTCGTTGCTAACCTCGATCGAATCAACGAGTTGGCTGAAAGCAGTGAAGGATTTGTCTGGAGAATGCAGGAGTACGGCAATGCAACTGCCGTCAGAGTCTATGATGATGAATCTTTGTTAATAAATATGTCGGTTTGGAAGGACATTGACTCTTTATTTCAGTACGCATATAAATCGCAGCATGTAGAAATCTTCAAGAGACGAAAAGAATGGTTTGATAAAATGAGCGAGATGCACATGGCCTTGTGGTATGTACCTGTTGGTCATCTGCCTGATGTGAGCGAAGCAACGCAACGTCTCGATCATATTCGAATGCATGGCGACACTCCTTACGCTTTCAGTTTTAAGAAAAGATTTTCAATTGACGAATTCCTGGCAACCTATGAGCTCAACGAAAAAAAGTTTCTTCCTAAAACTTAACCCTCCGCGGGCATCCTTCATGCAAGACATGAATGCCCAAGAAAAAGAGGTGATGCAAAAACATGTAGCCTACTGGGCTCCTTACGTGCAAGATGGAACAGTCATCGTGTTAGGTCCAGTGATGGATCCGAAAGGCGGATTTGGCATTGCCGTAGTGCAAGTAGATGATGACGCACACCTTCAAAGACTCATTGCTGCTGACCCTGCCAACGGATTAAACAGTTATGAATGCTACCCAATGCGGGCAGTCACTAAGCAGTAGTAAAAATTTCATCAGAACTTAAGTTCAATTTGCGAGTTCAGTAAAGTTCTCTAACTTTCTCCATTTACATGGCAGAAAAATTAGAGCGTACTCTCGGATTATCATCCACAATTTCATTAGTCGTTGGCGGTATTATTGGTTCCGCCATTTTCATGAAGCCGGCTTTGATGGCATCACAGCTTGGCTCTCCTATTCTTTTACTCGCCGTCTGGATAATCGCCGGTGGCATTACTTTTTTAGGTGCCCTCACCAATGCTGAGGCTGCTGCCATGATCCCCGAAACGGGCGGTCAATATATTTTCTTCCAAAAAATGTTTGGCGACTTCATTGCCTTTCTCTACGGGTGGGCAGCGTTTGCCGTATTCAACACCGCAGGCAATGCTTCGATTGCTTACGTTTTTTCTATTTACACGGAATATTTTATTCACCTGCCACGGTTGCCTAAAGAAACAGAGCAGTTGTTTTATTTGTATGTACCCGGCATCGGAAAAATATTTCCTCTTGAAAATATTGGTGTGAAATCGATGACCATCGCATTAATATGGTTGCTCACGATTGTGAACTACCGAAGCACCCATTCAGCTGATCGACTGCAAATATTTTTCTCTTTTCTAAAAATGGGCGCGATGTTTTTTTTGGTGATTGGCATTTTTCTTTTCGGAAAAGGTTCTGCATCAAATTTTATTCACGACAGCCCGCATTCGGGAATGGTTTTAATTTTAGCAATTGTGACCGCCACATCGGGTGCCTTCTGGGGTTATGAAGGATGGAACAACATTACCTTCGTGGCTGGTGAAATAAAAAATCCTCAAAAAAATATTCCGCTCGGCTCACTGCTGGGCTTGTTCATCGTGATTGTTCTTTATTGTCTGCTCAATTTCGCTTACATCTATGCATTGCCGATTGATGCCATTGCAGGATCATCGTTCGTTGCCTCGGATGCAGCATCGAGTGCATTTGGTTTTGGCGCTGGCGCACTCATAGCACTGTTGGTAATGACTTCAACGTTTGGCGGCACCAATGGAAATGTGTTAGCCACTGCTAGGGTCACCTTCGCCATGGCACAAGAAAAACGTTTTTTTTCTATGGCAGGAAAAGTGCATCCAACATTCAAGACACCAGGCAACGCACTTTTAATTCATGGAGTTTGGACCTCTCTTTTGGTGTTAAGTGGATCTTTTGACATGCTTACTGATATGCTGATTTTTGTGAGTTGGGTTTTTTATGGTTTAAGTGCAGTAGGTGTGATGGTACTCCGAAAAAAAATGCCTGACGCATCACGGCCTTATAAAACCTGGGGTTATCCTTTTGTACCATTGACATTTATTCTTGTTTCAGCTTTGTTTCTTGTGATCACACTTTACAACGACATTACTAATTATGTAAATGGTACTACACCCTTGATCAATTCATTGTTTGGCTTAGCGCTGACAGCGCTGGGCATTCCTTTGTATTTTTATTTTAAAAAACGATCCGAAAAATGAACCTAAAACAAATTTGTTTTCTCACGGTCTTTGCGTTGTCAATTACGCTCATTAGTTGCACTCAGAAACAAAAGGAGGTTTCGGAGGAAGAGCAGGTTACTAAAATGTTGAAA
>DASYTA010000152.1:0-3909 GCA_036002745.1 Cyclobacteriaceae bacterium
CAATTTTATTAAAGCAATAACTGAAGATCGAAACGGCAATATCTGGTTCAGCACTAACAATACACTAACCATGCTTGCAAAAGGAATCTCATTGCCCAAGCATCCCGAGTTCAGATCGTTTTCGGTTTTTGACAACCTGCCTAGCAGCAGCGAGTTTGTTGGTCGTTCCGCTAGCCGCAATGGAAAAGGGGAGCTTTATTTTGGAAGCACAAATGGATATTTTGTTTTTGATCAGTCAAAAATCAAAAACAATCCCAACGTTCCTGAAATTACGTTCACTGAATTACGTATTAACAATGCACCAGTAAACATTAATACCCCTGACTCTCCGTTGGAGAAAGACATTAGTGTAACAAAGCAATTGAAATTATCTCCTAATCAAAATGTTTTCACTATTGAGTTTGCCGGACTTAATTTTATTGAGCCCGAGAATAATCAATACGCATTTAAGTTAGAGGGCTTCGATACACAATGGAATTACGTTGGTCACCAACAAAGCGCTACTTACACCAATCTTGATCCTGGCGATTATACTTTTCGCGTTCGGGCATCCAACAATGATGGCCTATGGAATGATGAAGGTATTTTCCTGAAAATTATCGTACTGCCAGCCTGGTGGCAATCATGGTTTGCTAAGATCATATATCTGGTGCTTTTTATAATCGGAATATTTTTCTTTAGAAAACACACCATCATTTCTACGAACCTGAAAAATGTACTTTGGAGGGAACACCTGGAGAAGCAAAAATCAGAAGAACTTACTCAGATGAAGCAACAGTTTTTCGCCAATGTTTCTCACGAAATTCGAACTCCACTTACTTTGATCTTAGGCCCCTTAAGCAAGTTGATAAAAGAAAAAAAGAAAATTCCGGAACTTGACACCATGTACCGGAATTCTACACGATTAAAAACGCTTGTTGATCAATTTCTTGATTTCAATAAAGTGGAGAATCAAATGATGACGGTCTCTCCTACCCGTGCTGAGGTGCTGGAACTAACACGATCCATCATAGCAAACTTTGCCGATTATGCCGGTCAAAAGAATATTGAGTTGAGATTGGAAACTACATTTTCAAAATGTGTTGCCACGATTGATCAGGATAAGTACGAAAAGATTTTAACCAACTTACTTTCTAACGCTGTAAAAAGTATTAGCGGCAAAGGTTCCGTTGTTACCCAATTGAAATTCGACAGTCAATCCAGTGAACTTGTTGTTAGCGTCATTGATACAGGGTGCGGAATTGCGCCAGAAGAATCTGAGCATATATTTGAAAGGTACTATTCTGGCTCGAATCATTTGAACCATATCGATAGCACTGGAATTGGATTGTATCTTACACGCGAGCTTATTGAATTGCAAAAAGGGACCATTGGTGTTACCAGTAAAGTAGAAGAAGGTTCAACGTTTACAATGAACTTGCCCATCAGCGTTTCGGAATTTGAACCAGGCCATGATACAATATTTTATAGTCAAGAACCTTGCAATATCAAAGCAACGGAGAATCCGAATTCTACTCAGCAGTTTGAGCGAACAGTTCTTGTTGTAGATGACAATATTGACATCTGCAATTACGTAGAGACCATTCTCTGTGACGAGTTTAATGTGATCAAAGAGAACAATCCCGTTAACTGCATCGATAAAATCATTACCTACATGCCCGACCTTATTGTGAGCGATGTGATGATGCCAGAAATGGATGGCTTTCAACTTTGTAGAATAATAAAAGAAGATATCCGGTTCTCTCATATTCCGGTTATTCTGTTAACAGCGAAAGCAACAAAAAGCGACCATATTGTTGGATATGAAACTGGGGCCGACGACTATGTGGCTAAACCATTTGATGAGGAAATTCTAAAAGCTCGCATAAAAAGCATCATCGCCAGAATTGAAAAACTCAAACAACATTTTATCGGGCGCGATGGAATAATTAATTCTGGTGTGCAAACCAATGCCCTCGATGTAAAGTTTATGGAAGATGTTCTCTCGGAAATAAAACAAAACTATCAGGCTTCTGATTTCAATGTGAATCACATCATTGAAAAAATGGGAATGAGCAGGAGCGTTTTTTATAAAAAATTCAAGTCATTATCGGATCAATCCATCAATGATCTTATTAAAAACTTCCGGTTGAAAAAGGCAGCAGCACTTCTTGCCGATGGAAATCTTAATGTCAGCGAAGCAGCATATGAATGTGGTTTTACCGATCCGGCATATTTTAGCCGGGTATTCAAGGAGTATTACCAAGTTGCTCCGAAAGACTTTGGAGGGCATGCTAAAATCGAGAAAAAAGACAGTGCATATCTATCAGAACGCTCTACTTGATTTATGCAAAATTCCTCGTCCGACCTCTAGCGAAAGCCACGCTTATCCTATCGGTTTTATAGGCATTTGATTGAAAAAATGGCCTTTGGGACGTTTTCACACGTTTTCGGGACAAATTTCCATGACGTGGGTCTTATCACTGTCTACTTTTAGCATCAGTTATTTTAAATCAACTAAACCACAAACCATTTAAACCATGAGAAAAGTATTAGGTTTTTCAGCAGCAATTTTATTATTGCTAGCGGGATGTTCTAAGGAAGAGGTTGCACCATCAAGCGTGCATCAAAAAAGTACGGGTACAGATCACGGCTATTTCTGGCAATGTTATGTTAGCAGCGGATCAGGAAGCATATCCTTCCCTCAGGCAGGAACATACGCAGGAAATTTCCAGGCAAACTGGTCCAATGTAGGTGATATCGTTGCAGGTAAGGGCTGGAATCCTGGTTCATCAAGCAGAACTATAGGGTACAATTGTGGCTCTGTTAGTGGCTATAATTTCTTCGGCGTTTATGGATGGACTACAAACCCTCTCATTGAATATTACGTCTGCGAGTTGGGTTCGGTGACTTACCAAGCAACTTCAGTTGGCTCAGTAAGCAGTGATGGTCACAACTATGGTGTGTACAAGCATCAGCAAGTAAACCAGCCCTCCATTCAAGGAACTGCAACTTTCTGGCAATACTTGAGCCAATGGGGTGGATCATCAACTGGATCAAATCACCAAGTAACGATGAGCAACCACTGGAACTATTGGAGCAGTCATATTGGACGTATGGGCAGCCCCAATCTTCAGATCCTTGCGGTTGAAGCTTACAGCAATAAGAGTGGATCTTGCAACGCAACTGTTTGGTAGTCGATCATTTAAACTTATTTCAAATCCAATCATAAAAATTATAGGCCTCATGGGCCTATAATTTTTTTTCTTTTTACTTTAACGGAGATTTCAACGAACTAAATTCATGAGTAGACTCCTAATTTTATTTTCAGTAATAGTTTTTGTCAGCGCTTGTTCACATAAAGAGAATAACAACCGCGCTAACGATAATCCATCTGAAAGCTTTGTACTAGTCAAAGGCGGAAACTTTATAAATACAAAATCAAACCTCTATGGAAAGCGGGCAACCCTTCCAGACTTTTATATCGGAAAATATGAAGTAACTCAAAAAGAGTGGCAAGAAATAATGGGGAGCGATTCCTCAAAATTTAAAGGTGGCAATTTACCTGTAGAAAATGTAAGCTGGTATGAATGTGTTGAGTATTGTAACAAGAGAAGCACTAAAGAGAATCTTAAACCAGTCTATACAATAGACAAAAGCAAAAAAGATTCGAATAATAAGAATGACCTCGACAATATTAAATGGAAAGTAACTATTGATAGAGAAGCCAATGGTTATCGATTGCCCACCGAAGCTGAATGGGAATATGCCGCAGGTGGAGGTCAATCAAGTAAGAGTTACAAATACAGTGGAAGCAATGATGTAGACACCGTTGCGTGGTATTGGCAGAATGCTGGAGACAAATACTTGCAAGGAGCTTGGTCGTGGCCAGTAATCGAAAAGAACAACAATAAAACAAAAGAAGTGGGT
>DASYTA010000153.1:0-2501 GCA_036002745.1 Cyclobacteriaceae bacterium
CAATGTCTGCTGTTACTGCTGTATACTTAGCTGGTGTGTCAGTTGATTCAATCAAAGCAGGATTGAGAACTTTTAAAAACGCACCGCACCGACTAGAGTCCATAGTAACCATTAACGGAGTAGAGTTTGTCAATGACTCCAAAGCAACGAATGTAGATTCAGTTGTTTATGGTCTTGGAAGTTATGAAGGTCCGCTTGTGTGGATTGCAGGTGGTATTGATAAGGGTAACGATTACAAATTAATCGAAGATCAGGTTCGTAAAAAAGTGCGTGTGCTGATTTGCCTAGGAAAAGACAATTCAAAACTTCATAAAGCATTCGATAACGTGGTGAAAGAGATTCACGAAACACAGAGTGTAAAAGAGTTAGCGGCGCTTGCATTGAAAGTTGCTCAGCGAGGAGACGTGGTTTTGCTTTCGCCTGCATGTGCAAGTTTTGATTTGTTCAAGAATTATGAAGACAGAGGAAATCAGTTTAGAGAAGCAGTATTAGAGTTGAAGAAAAAAAGCGAATTCATTCATCAATAAACTTTATTGATATGAAAAAATTTAAAGAATGGGCTGACGAAAATTTACAAGGCGACCGCGTGATCTGGGCGGTGGTATTTGCTTTGTCAATTATTAGCGTGTTGGTGGTGTATAGCTCGATTGGCACCCTGGCTTACAAAAGGACCGCGAGTCCTGAGTGGATATTATTGAAACACACGAGCATGGTTATGCTTGGACTTGCTGCCATGTGGGTTGCACATAAAATTGATTACCGTTACTATTCAAAGCTTTCCCGACTTGCATTGTGGATAAGCATTCCTTTGCTGTTGTATACTTTCAAGTTCGGAACTTCACTTAATGAAGCTGCGCGTTGGATTAAGGTTCCTTTCTTCGGATCCTTCCAACCATCGGACTTTGCTAGTCTTGCGCTCATTATCAATTTGGCGAGCATGCTTTCAAAGCGTCAGCAGAACATTGATGATATTAAAGAGTCTTTGATTCCAATTTTATTTTGGTGCGGAAGCATTTGCGGACTCATCGCGCTTTCAAATTTTTCATCTGCAGTTCTTTTGTTCGCCACTTGTATGTTGATCATGTTTATCGGTCGAGTGCCCGTAAAATATTTAGCGATGCTTGTGCTTGTTGGAGTACTCATGGGTGGTATCGGTTTGAAACTTGGTACGCGATGGGATACAACCATAAATCGTATCACCAGTTTTGTTAATGGCAGCGAACTTCCTTTTCAAGCAAAGCATGGTCGTATTGCTGTAGCAACCGGAGGCATCGTTGGCAAAGGTCCGGGCAACAGCGATCAGAGAAATATTCTACCTCATCCATATTCTGATTTTGTGTACGCCATTGTAGTGGAAGAATATGGAATAATAGGTGGCGTAACAGTACTGATACTTTATTTGATTCTTCTTCATCGGGGAATGAAAGCGGCTTATAACAGTGAGCGTGCATTTGGCGGGCTGCTCTCTGCGGGATTGAGTTTTGATTTAGTATGCCAAGCGATGGTGAACATGGGCGTAGTGGTTGGTCTCGGTCCGATAACCGGCCAACCGCTGCCGCTCGTGAGTATGGGTGGAACCGCGATGGTGTTCACAGGAATTTCTATCGGAATAATATTAAGTGTGAGTCGTGGTGAGCAAGAAGAAAATTGGGGACAAAGCGAATCACATTCTTCGGCAGACAGTAAAAACATGGAAGCGAAAGCAGCATAATGTTAGTTGGGAAACAACCATATCGATTGATTATTAGCGGTGGTGGAACTGGCGGCCATATTTTTCCTGCGATTTCCATCGCGAATAAATTCATGGAACGTCACCCGAATGCAGAAATACTTTTTGTTGGTGCACAAGGTAAAATGGAAATGACCCGCGTCCCTGAAGCAGGTTATAAAATCATCGGACTTTGGATCAGCGGAATTCAACGTAAACTCACGTTATCTAATTTGCTTCTTCCGTTCAAATTAATCAGCAGCTATTTCACGGCTGGAAAAATCGTGAAACGATTTAAGCCTCATGCGGTTATTGGCACGGGTGGCTACGCGAGCGGACCAATCATGTTAGCAGCTACTAGAAATAAAATCCCTTCCCTTATCCAAGAACAAAATTCATATGCTGGCCTTACGAATAAGCAACTGGCAAACAAAGTGCAACGAGTTTGCGTGGCTTATAATGGAATGGAAAAATATTTTCCGAAAGACAAATTGATGTTCACCGGCAATCCCGTTCGCAAAGATATTTTAGATACAGAGTCAAAACGTGATAACGCCATTTTGCATTTCGGATTCAATTCGAATCAAAGAACACTTTTGATTTTAGGTGGAAGCCTGGGATCTAAAACAATCAACGAAAGTATTCTGATGGGTATCGATAAGTTAATTGATTCAGAGGTGCAGGTGATCTGGCAAACAGGAAAAATTTATTTCGAGAACATAAAAGAACAGACGAAAGAAAAGGAATTGAAAAGAATTAGGATAAACGATTTCATTGGTCAGATGGATATAGC
>DASYTA010000154.1:0-6040 GCA_036002745.1 Cyclobacteriaceae bacterium
GGAATTTTAAGTTAACATTGATTTTAAAGAATAGTTTCAGACCATCAAAATAACCTCAATATGAAAAACATTTTACTAGGGATTTGTATCATAGCAATCTCCCTTTCAGCGCGAGCTCAGCAAAAACCAGCCGCAGCTCCTTTAGTTTATGGAGAACCCATTCGCCTTGAGCAAGCTGAAAAAGTGATGGCTGCTGCCCTTCAGGAGGCAGCAAAAAATAATTGGACCATGGCCATCGCCATTGTTGACACCGGCGGCAAGCTTGTCCTTTTCAAGAAAATGGACAATACACAAATTGGTTCGATCGATGTTGCAATCTCTAAAGCTACTACCGCCAATAATTTTAAACGGCCTTCAAAAGTATTTGAAGATGCAGTTGTCAATGGTGGCATAGGCTTACGTGTTTTATCGCTTCCAGGTGTTGCACCATTGGAAGGCGGCGAACTCATTATGCTCAATGGAAAAATTATTGGTGCTATAGGAGTATCAGGCGCGCAGTCAACGCAAGACGGCCAAGTTGCGAGAGTAGGACTAGCCGCTGTAAACTAAACGAACACGATCTAATCCCTAATTATGAAAACAAAAATTTTCTATCTATTTCTTTCCATCCTTTGTTCAACAGCAATTTTCTCTTACGCACAGCGAACACTTATTCATTGCGGTTCTATTATCGATGGAAAAAATAAAGAGCAACAACAACAAGTGACTATTGTTGTCGAGGCAAATAAAATAACATCAATAGACAAAGGATTTACAAAGCCTGGTCAAAATGACAAGCTTGTTGACCTCAGCAAGAAGACAGTAATGCCCGGCCTCATTGATATGCATGTGCACCTCGAGAGCGAAACCAGTAAAGATGCCCTATTGAAACGCTTCACATTAAATGAAGCAGACGTTGCGTTTCAGTCAACGGTCTACGCAAAAAGAACGTTGATGGCTGGTTTCACTACAGTGCGTGATTGTGGTGGCAGTGGTGTAAACATTTCTCTGCGAAATGCAATTAATGCGGGCACAGTAATCGGACCACGTGTATTGACAGCAGGCAAAAGTATTGCTTCTACTGGTGGTCATGCTGATCCCACTAATGGTTCGAAAAGAGAATTGATGGGAGATCCAGGACCGAAAGAAGGTGTAATCAACGGCCCGGAAGATGCACGCAAGGCAGTGCGTCAACGCTACAAGGATGGTTCTGATTTTATTAAGATTACTGCAACAGGAGGTGTGCTCAGTGTAGCAAAAGATGGAAGTGGTCCGCAATTCACACAAGAAGAAGTTAATGCCATTGTTGAAACCGCGAAAGATTACGGAATGATTACGGCAGCACACGCTCACGGATCGGAAGGAATGAAACGTGCTGTGCTCGCTGGTATCACAACTATCGAACACGGCACGTTAATGACAGAAGAAGTGATGGATTTGATGAAACAAAAGGGGACATTTCACGTGCCCACGATCATTGCTGGCCGTTCAGCCGCCGAGTATGCAAAGATTCCAGGTTACTATCATCCTTTGGTTGTTCCTAAAGCATTGGAGATTGGCTCTAAGATCCAGGAAAATTTTGGCAAGACTTACAAGCGTGGCGTAAAGATCGCATTTGGAACAGATGCCGGAGTTTTTCCTCATGGTGACAACGCAAAAGAATTTGGATACATGGTGGAAGGTGGTATGCCAGCTATTGAAGCTCTGCTCAGTGCCATGCAAGTCAACGCAAACATTTTAGGTTTAGGTGATAAAGTGGGCTCCATTGAAAAAGGAAAGCTTGCGGACATTGTTGCTGTCGATGAAGACCCTACCAAAAATATTGCGACTATGCTGAAAGTAACTTTCGTGATGAAGGACGGAGTGGTCTACAAAAACGAGTGAAATTAGATTTAAGCATGGAACAAAAGGAGTTACTATGGTTTCTTGCAACATTCATATTTGCAGTTTTAGCGTCCGGTCTTTTTTTTGATTTTAATTTTATAGACCCATTTCAAGTCCAATTATATGACAGCTATGTTACTGTTTCACCAATTAATGTTGCGGGATTTCTTTGGGTGATTTTAACCTATGTGGTTTTCATCATTCGAGGATTTATAACCAAATTCTCTTCGCACTTAGGTCTGTGGTTTCTATTAATAAGTAATTCTATTCTGTTAGTATTTGTGATACAGATAACTTACATAACATGGCACATTATTGGCATCCCGTTTGGCGACCTATTCAGAACACTCAATTACAATTTCCTTTCTGGCCAATTTGGAAGAGCTATATTACAAGTTGCAGGACTTACACTTTTTTTTGTTGTAATAGAATTTCTTTTTCTAAAAAGACTATTAAAATTAAGGCGACTGAGAAAACTTGAACTTTATTGAGAAGCTCTGCTGTCAAAACGATTAACCTGCACGACACCCTCCACTTTTTCCAATTTGCCGATAAGCACTTCCAAGTGGCGGGTGTCGTTTACATAAAGCATAATCTCACCATTGAAAATACCATGATCGGTTTTGAAGGAGAGTGAGCTCATATTCACCTTAAGTTCTTCAGATATCACTTTGCTCACATCGTTGATAAGACCGACACGGTCGGTGCCGATAATTCTCAATCCCGTAAGAAAAGCAACTTCATGTTGACTTGTCCACTTTGCTTTGATAACGCGATTCCCATGGTTGGCCAATAGTTCAGGAGCATTCGGACAATTGGTACGATGGATTTTTATTCCTTCACTCACCGTAACAAAACCAAACACTTCATCCCCCGGAATTGGTGTACAACATTTTGCCAACTTGTATTCCACCACATCCATGTCTTCTCCAATAAGGAGCGTATCATCTTTTGCTCCTTTGGATTTTAACTCTTGCTCTATCTCTTTGACATCATGCACCTCAACCACAGCCTGCTTTTTCACTCCGCTTGGCTTATAGTCCTGAAACTTCTTAAGATCAGCGACTGTAATAATTCCTTTCCCTACTTTGAAAAGCAATTCCAACTGTGAGCTCACATTAAAAAAATCGCGCAGCTGTTCGTACGTTTGTCCGTTCACATCAATTTTCATCTGGCGCATTTTGCGAATAAGAATTTCCTTCCCTTCTTCCGCAACCTTGCGCCGATCTTCTTTTAAAAGGTCTTTTATTTTTGCCTTTGCCTTCGGGCTGATAACAAACCGAAGCCAATCTTCATTCGGTTTTTGTTTTGATGACGTAAGGATTTCAATTTGATCGCCATTCTTCAACACGTGATTGATTGGTACTAATTTCTGATTCACTTTCGCTCCGATACACTTCGCCCCAATATCGGTGTGAATTTCAAATGCGAAGTCAAGAGCAGTTGCCCCTTTCGGGATAGTTTTCAATTCGCCTCTTGGCGTGAATACAAAAACTTCCTCGTTGAACAAATTGCCGCGAAAATCATCTACAAACTCAAGAGCCGAAAGATCTTGCTTCTCCAACGTCTCGCGCACACGCACAAGCCACTTCTCTAAATTTGATTCGTACTTCGCTGAGTTGTCTTTGTATTTCCAGTGAGCGGCATATCCTTTCTCTGCAATCTCATCCATTCGCTTGGTGCGGATCTGCACTTCTACCCACTGCCCATTCTTTGCCATTACAGTAGTGTGTAATGACTCGTAGCCATTTCCTTTTGGTGTGCTGATCCAATCGCGCAGACGATCGGGATTAGGTGTGTAGTAATCGGTGACGATCGAATAGATTTGCCAACAGAATGTTTTCTCTTGTTCAATAGGGGTGTCAAGAATTATCCGAATAGCAAACAGATCATATACTTCTTCAAAAGGAATATTCTGCTTGCGCATTTTATTGAAGATGGAGAAAATTGATTTGGGTCGGCTTTTTATATCATACTCGACCTTCAGCAAATCCAGCTCGTCTTTGATTGGCTGAACAAATTGTTTGATAAAACGATTACGCGATGCTTTTGTCTCATCAATTTTATTAGCGATGTCTCGATAGGTAGGGTAATCTGTAAATCGCAAATACAAATCTTCTAATTCCGTTTTGATTGCATTGAGACCTAAACGGTGGGCAAGTGGTGCGTAGAGATAAATTGTCTCCGAAGAAACACGCAACTGCTTATTACGCGGCATGCTGTCGAGCGTGCGCATATTATGCAAACGGTCGGCCAGCTTGATGAGAATTACTCGCACATCTTCACTGAGTGTGAAGAGCATCTTTCGAAAATTCTCCGCTTGAGCGGAAGTGCCGTATTCAAAAACTCCTCGGATTTTAGTAAGGCCATCAACAATACTGGTGATCTTCTTGCCAAACGTCCGCTCAATATCAGCAAGCTGAATGTCAGTATCCTCCACTACATCGTGGAGCAGTGCTGCTACAATTGATGTTGTACCAAGTCCAATTTCCTCAACGCAAATTTCAGCCACTGAGAGAGGATGGAAAATGTATGGCTCGCCTGATTTTCTGCGCATGTTTTTATGCGCCTCCATTGCGATGGTAAATGCACGCTTGATCAGCTTAGCATCGCCTTCTTTTAAAATGGGCTTTGCCTGCCGCAACAACCTGCGATAGCGGTTGATTATCTCACGTTTTTCTTCAACTGCGTCTGCGACCACGATTAAGGGTTCTCCGTTTCAAGATACAAAAATCAGGTTATAAAACCTTCGGGTTTGATACGTTCTATAGATGATTCAGGCCTCACAATTTCTCAGCAATCAAATAATTCATTCTGCTCATCACTTCACTCTTTACTACTTTAAATCCGGCATCCAATACTAACTTTTCTACTATCTGGCTCGTTATCCGAACCTTAAAATAGGAGCTCAATTTTTGAATCCAGTGTCCATTGATTCGTTCATGAAGCAAATCGGTTACTTTCACCATCTCAGCTGAAAATTCTAAAATACAAGTAAGGATTTTGTTGTCATCTGACTTTACTGGAATGAAGCGCTGGGTGTCCACAAGTTCAGTACCATAATCACGGTAGGACAAAATTAGTTTACCGTTTCTTGTCAAACATTTAAAGCTTAGATCAATGCACAATTTTATCTCATCAACAGATTCTAAATGGGCAATCGTATCACCCATACAAACAATCAATTCTGCAGGGTCTTGAAAATTCTTTTCTGACAATAAATCTCGTTCAAAAACTTGTATTCCCAGACCCTTTCCGCGAATGCGAAGGCTTTCTAATAACTCCTGATTAAAATCAATTGCTTTTACCTGAAAACCCAGTTTCGCCAAGGCAATGGATTGAACGCCATGGCCGGAGCCAAGATCGATAGCAACTTTATTTTGCAACGGTTTGATCCCGTTCCTTTCAAAGAAACCCTGCTGCTCTTTTTGCTTTGCTTCAAAGTCCCCAACCATCCATTCGTAGAAGCCTGCCAAGTGGCTATCATAATGTTCTTTTGTTGTCATTAACCAATTTTAAATGAAGGCTTTAATAATAATGAATAATCCCTAAATTTGCGCTCCCTTTTGAACGAAAAGGGCGTTTTTAGCGCATGTGGCGTAATTGGTAGCCGTGCCAGACTTAGGATCTGGTGCCGAAAGGCGTGGGGGTTCGAGTCCCTCCATGCGCACTTCTCCGGTTTCAAGTTTCAGGTTTCAAGTTGAGCCTGAAACTTGCTACCTGTAATCTGGAACTTGTAACACTTAAAAACAGAATTCCCTTGAACATTACATTAGACAAAAAGAGTGCTACTGACGGCCTCATCAAAATTCAATTGAAGGAAAGCGACTACCAACCCAAGGTAGAAGAGAAGGTTCGCGACTATGCGCGAAAAGCTACCATAAAAGGTTTTCGTCAAGGTCATGTGCCAGCAGGCGTGATCAGAAAAATGTACGGCAAAGGAATTTTGGTGGAAGAAGTGAACCACATCATTTCTCATTCTGTATCTGACTATATCCGCGATAATAAACTTCGTGTATTGGGCGACCCGCTTCCTAATGAAGAAAAAGCTCGCACCATCGACTGGGATTTTCAAAAGGATTTCGAGTTTGAATTTCAAATCGGTCTTGTAGAAGATTTCACCGTTGATCTTTCCAATAAAGTGAAAGTGACATCACACCCAATTGATGTTGATCAA
>DASYTA010000155.1:0-7238 GCA_036002745.1 Cyclobacteriaceae bacterium
CAGATATGTTCAAGAGCTGACAATTTTCGGGATCTCTTCAGAGAAATTGAATTCTACCACAAAGGCATCGACGGTAGAAATGAGTGGGAGTGGGGAACGGCACTGAGTGAAACGACAGAATTGCCGCAACTTATCGAGAGACAATGAATCGACGTACCATTTAACCCACGCATTCTATGGATCGTTTCTTACTTATGCATAACCCGCAAAAGGATTCCGGAGAACAAGTGTTTTACATACTGCAAACTACTACGCCGAGAGTTCTCATTTCGGTTACGCCTATTTTCGAGAAAATATTCGAGCTAGATCTTGAAACTGAGCTAGGAAAAATCTTCCGATCTAATTTTTCAGGGAGTGTTTTTTCGGCGCTATTAAAAATTGAAATTGATTTACAGGCCCTGGGCAATGGTAAACAAGTAGGTCGGACCCCTGAACTCGAGAAGACCTTGGATCGTGCTTGGCGTTGGTTTCAGTCTTATAAATTAAAAGCTCTGCGCGTTGACGAAGGGAATGACTTGCCGAATTGGATGTTGTCTTAATGGGAGAACTGCAAAAACGAATCTGAAAAAATGAAACAGCGAAGAAATACGATATTTCATTTTAATACGGCGAGATTAATCGAGTTGTATAATTTTACAATTCAAGAGGTGGCCTTCTCCGTCTTGTTCAAGAAAAAGATATTCTTGTGTACAAACATTTACTATGGCGATATTTTTACTTGGCGTTTGCCAGTCAACGTCCTATCAATGGCCCCATTACTAATGTCGAGCCCGGAAGTATATGTCATGGTTTTTGAGAGTATTGATGATAAAGCAGTGACGAGCCTTCATCAAGCCTTTTGTAAACGAAAAGGAAGCATTTACTTAGGCTATACCCAACTCGACATGAGTAGCGCGGGATGTACAAGTTGTTATCTCAATAATTTATCTAATCGATATTTTGTTTCTGGACGATTCCTGTACCATATAATAGATCCGTTTTCTGAGCCGTTTTACGAAGACCATTACTTTAATAAGATGTTGCTCAAAACGGGATTTGAATCTGTAACAAACGCATATCGATATTTGGCAGCTACCAGCTAGTTTGCTGATTTCGCGCATTACTTTTTCTTCTCTAGACTTGATCGCCCAACGATCCAAACCATACAAAAGGATGCGTTTTTTTAGTTGAAACAGCGGATTAGTTATTTTCGCAATAGCCAACTAGTTAGAATTGTTGCATCTTAGTAATGCCAGGAAATCGTTATATAATTTATATTATGTTAAGTAGTTTTACCCTACCTTCTGAAATATTCCAGCCTCGTCATCAACCAGCTTGAACTTATTGGTATCGATTAAGTAACTCATGGTATCAAAAAAACCAACGATCAAATAACCATCCGGCTTATGTGCATCGTAGAACTTTGATAACAGTTTTGTCTTTGCTGCCGCATCAAAGTAAATCATCACATTCCGGCAAAGAATCATATCAAAGCCAGATGGAAAAGAATCGGTTATCAAATTATGATAAGCAAACGATGCATGACTTACTAACTGTGCGTTCATCACTGCATCTTTGCCGCTGGTTGAGAAATAAATAGGAAAATCTTTGTTTGGATTATACTCACGATAGTTGGTTTCGTTTTCTATCATCTTAATCTTAGTATACACACCATTCTTTGCTTCCTCTATCGCTTTCATATTAATATCTGTAGCGTACGCCTTTGCCTTATCCTGCAAGTAGGTTTCTTGTAGTAAGATACCAAGCGTGTAAACCTCCTCTCCGGTTGAACATCCGGCATGCCAAATTGAAACTGACTCTCTGTGTCTGTAGTCCTTAGATATTCTTTTTTTAAGATTGATCCAAAGAATGGGATCACGAAACATCGATGTCATACCCACGCTGATCTCGTTCGTGAAAACCTGGATAAATTTTGAATCACTTAATAGCCTTACCCACAGCTCATGTACTGATGCCAAATTGAATAAGTTCAGCGCGCGAATAATTCTTCTTCTTAGCGATTTTGGTTCATAGCAGGTAAAGTCAATTCCGTAGCGAGCTAAGATGCTTTCGGTAAGAGAATTCATCTCTTCTGCGGAAATATCAGTAACGAGCTGCACGTTTTACCTAACTGACTAAAAGGTGTACGTTGTCAGTTACTATTCTGACCAAAAGAAAAATAATCTTCATGATTTCTCCCTCCAGATTTCTAATGACAGAAATGCTCACCTCATAATTAGTAACTTGAGAATCTGAGTAAAACGGGATTACAGAATTTGAGAAGTCTTCACTTAGTATCCCATTCTTTTTGTCATTCCATGTATCGCGATAACATGGAGGGATGAAATCAAGTATAGTTTTGGATCGTAACTGCAGCCTGGATAAACCAAATAGTTGCAGCGCTTTTTCATTGGCGATTTTACAAGCAAAATCCGGATTGAATTCAATCACTGGTAACGTTGCCTTCAGTGCTTGAACCATGGAGGTAAGATCATTCAATTTCTCTTTTTCCTGCGTAGTGAATTGCGCGAACATCATGATTTTTTCGGGAACGTCCGTTTCAATAGTGATTGGATTGAACGTGCCGGTTAGCCATAACTCTTTGCCTACCTTACTTTTCATTTTAAATTCTCCTGAGAAAAACTTTCCTAGAAGAAGATTTTCCCACATCATTGTTATGGTTTGATCTTTGCCCATTAAGAAAGTATAATTCTTATTTAGGAGTTCGTGCTTTGTGTATCCAGATACTTTCAAGAATATCTCATTAGCATCACTGAATGTTCCATCTAAATCAAATTCTGCGGAGGCGATTGTATTGTCGATCCCGGTGAGATAACTTTTAAGTTCCCTTTGACTCCGTTCAGCTTCTTTTATTGTATTGGAAAGTTCAATTTGTTTTCTGGCCATTTCTTCCTGCGTAGCAGTAAGCTCTTCCATGTTTTGCTTCATCTCCTCTTCCCTCGATTGTAGTTCTTTCGCCATCTGGGTAGATTCATTCAGCAAGGTTTTAGTATGCTCAACATTTTTCAAATCAGAAATCTCAGAAGCAATATTCTCGCAGACTTTTTTTAGAAAGTCAACTTGATGAAATTGAAGAGCTTCAAAAGAAGCCAACTCAATAGCTCCGTAAAATTTCTGGTTAAAAATAAGTGGAGCAACGATGATGGCTTTGGGAGTGGCCTCTCCAAGACCTGAGTTGATTTTAACATAGTTGCGCGGAACATCAGTAATAAAAATGTAATCCTGTTCAATCATGCATTGGCCGAGCAGCCCCTCTCCTGCTAAAATTTTTCTTTCGCCAAAACCACGTTTGTCATACGCATAACTAGCCGTGAGATCTAGGTATCTTTCGCTTTCTGAGTTTTCATACTCAATAAATAAAGCGCCTTGGCTAGCTTTAAGATACTTCACAAGCGTACTGATAATTTTATGGCTATACTCGCTTACTTCTGCCTTGTTTCTCAGCACTTCACTAAAGTCAGCCAGTCCTTGCGCTATCCATTCTCTTTGTTCATCAGTCTCCTTAATCCTTTGCATTTCAGTCTTAATTGATTGAAGGGCTTTTCCAATGGGATCGCTTGAATCCAAGTTATCAATCGCTACTACTTTTTCTGGGCTACTCAAGTTGGAAATCATTTCAGCTGAAGTCAGAAATTTCTTTTCGGCCAATTCCTGATTCAGTTTCAAGAGGTCAATATTGCTGAAAGCCCAAGTGGAAGTTGATTGATCCCTCCTATTGATCACGATATTGGATTTTTGTATGAGTGCTTGGATGTAACTCATCCAACGATGCAAAATGAGCAAGGAAAGAATAATAGAAACAGAAATAAGTACTTCAGCTAAAACTTTTGATCCAACAAAAGAAAAACCCAACGCCAAAAGACCGTTGAGAAAAGATATGATGTATAAACTTAGTAATCCCTTTTTCATAAGATTAGGCTTCAGTTTTGGCTGTAGGCGTCATTTCGAAAACCCTGCTACTTAGCTTCCAGATGAATTGTGGCTGAACGCTTCGATTGCCATCCAATTGAAAAATCGCGTTGCAAAATACCATGCTAAATGGATCGTCACTGCTCATCTCCATTTTCACGAACTCCAGAAAATCCTTTGAATTTATTTTTACAAGCTTCGGCACATCTCCGTAAATCTCTACGCGCAGAGAGTTTGCCAACTCCGCGATCACTGAGGCTGAAATGATATTATCAATTTCTAAAAGCAGAGCTTCTTTCAGTGCATCATTGGCGGTTGATAATTTCAGTGCCTCAAAAATTTCACCACTTTCATCACTATTAAAAACCAAAAAACTTTTGCCTGAGAAATCTCCTATAATTTGAGTAATGAGAATATTCAAGTCGCCTTGCTCCCTAGTTAGGTAAGAAATATCACTATCATGACGAATCAGAACGGGTTGTGAATTCACCATGGTAACTGATCTATGAATAATCTTTGAGAAAGAATCTGCAGCCTTGGTAAAGCCGGCATTCATCACACGAGTCAAAAAATGTTCGCGATTTCCCTTATGCATTGTTCTATTAATTTAGTGTGAAACTCTTCGATCTAGCCGTGAGACTGAAAATGAAATGAAGGATCTGTGGCACATTTAATACTAAGCACACATTCCCGCTCCCGAGAATGGTGACTCCACTAATAAATTTTATTTTGTCTACCGGTTTCATTAATGGTTTCTCTACAATCTCTTTTTGTTGCAATAGTTTGTCAACCACAAAACCAACTGTTCGGTTGTTGAAAGTCACGACCACTATTTTCAATTTCTCTTCCGGATGAATTTTGCCAAATGCACTTTGTAATACGTTTGCATGGTAGCCCAACTTCTCCACTTGTTGATCAAACACATCCTTCAAGAAAACAACGGCAATATTTTTTCCAAGGTGAGTTGCCACCAGCCCCCCTCCTGCCCTATGAATGTCTGTTTTATAAAGTGATATTACTGATTCTGTATAAGCCAGTGGAATTGCGTAAACCTCCTGATTCAATTCAAAAAGCAGAGAGGATTTAACCGCCATCGATGAAGGAAGCGTGAGTTGAATAACGGTTCCCTTCCCTTCTTCGCTGGCAATCCGAACTGTTCCTCCAATCGAATCGAGTGTTTTTTTAACAACATCCATCCCTACACCGCGACCGGAAATTGCTGTTACTTGATCCATGGTTGAGAAGCCAGCTTCGAAGATCAACATGCTTAATTCATCCTTCGACAGTTTCTCAGCTTCTTCTGCTGTAATTAAATTTTTTGCAATGGCTTTGCTCTTGATCCGATCATAGTTCAGTCCCTTTCCATCATCGCTGATCTCGATCAGCACCGCATCTGTTTCACTTTTCGCGCTAAGCGTAATAACACCATCTTTCGGTTTGCCTAACTTCAGACGCTCTTCAGGTTGTTCAATTCCATGACCAACACAATTGCGAATAAGATGAATTAGTGAATCACTAATAACTTGCAATACGTTGCGATCAATTTCAGTGTCAGTGCCTTCGAGTTTAAGAACTACATTTTTCTTTTCGAGTGAAGCAGCATCGCGAACTACCCGATGAAATTTATTAAACAAGAAACCCACCTGAACAAGTCGCACATCCATTACTGAATACTGCAAATCGGAACTGATGCGACTCAATCGTGCATATTCGTTGGAGGCATGCAAACCAGAACCGGTTTGTGAAGCGAGTATTCTGTCTTTCTCAATAATAAGTTCGCCAACAAGATTCAACAGGTTGTCTAATTTTCTCACCGGTACTTGCACCAGATCAGAAAAAGAAACTTTATTGTCAGCTTCTGTCAACTCGGTGTCATCGAATTTCAATTGCAATTCTTCCGAAACAAGTTGACCCTCATCAATAGATCCGTTTTCTGATTGGATAAGATCAGAAGAGATATTTCTCTTTGGTTTGCCTTCTTCTTTTGCTCTCTTCGTTAATACTTCAAGCTTAGTTTTTATGCCTTTGTATTTAACTTCCGAACCATCCTTGATAGCGTTGATCAAATTGCCGAGAACATCAACAGCTTTGAAGACAGAAGAAAATAGTTGCGTCTCCAAAGAAATCCTTCCATCTCTAACCTCACCAAATAAATCTTCCAGAACGTGGGCCATTTCGGCAATGCCCGTAAATCCCATGCCTGCCGCATTTCCTTTTAATGTGTGTGTAATTCTGAATAGCGCGTGAATTATACTTTTATCACTTGGAGCCTTTTCGAGGTTAGTCAGTAAGCGATTTATTTCTTCATAGTTATCCAACGCTTCCGCCAAAAATATTTCCTTGTATTCCTCTTCTTTGTCTTTCATAATCTTTCGTTGGGTCGAGTGACTAACTATAAACAACTGACAATAAAACCTGGAATTTCTTTCAACGACACAACCTGCCTTACAGCTCCCGATTCTTGTGCAGCTTTAGGCATTCCATATACAACAGACGATTCCTCATCCTGAGCAATCGTGAAACCACCCTTTTGTTTGATCTTGCTAAGGCCGACTGCACCATCTCTTCCCATACCAGTAAGTATCACAGCAATACTTGATTTACCGTAGGTGTCCGCTGCTGATTCGAATAAGCAATCAACAGATGGATAATTGAACTCGGTATATTTCTTTTCAGTGAAAGTAAACATAGGTGCACCGGTAACTAGATTACTTTCAATTCGTAGGTTAGTCTCACCAGGCGCTATGTAAATAATTCCTCCTTTCACCGACTCACCTTTGCGCGCGAGCCGCACTGGCAATTTACTTTGTTCATGCAATCGCTGTGCAAACGTTTCTAAAAATCGCGGCGGCATATGTTGTACGATCACTACCGGAATCTTCAAATTGCTTGGAAGATTATTAATAATCGACTCTACAGCGCCAGGCCCTCCAGTAGAAGCACCTATAACGATTATCTCATAATTGAGTGTGTGATCGAAGCTATGGTGATGTGAATTTCTTTGAGCAAGTTGTTTGGCTTTAAGTAAGGTAATGTCCGTGCGCGATGCTTCTTTGATAAGTGCAAGAAGTCGATAGTCTCTGTTGAGAACCTCGGCTAAGTCTGTAGGCTTATCAATAAATTCAAAAGCACCAAGCTGTATGGCGTCAAAAATCCTTGAATCTGTTTTTTCTAATGAGCTGAGCAGAATGACCGGAACTGGCATCTTCTCCATGACTGAATTCACGACATATAACCCATCATAATCCGGCATTACCATGTCGGTGATTACCACATCGGGTTTCAGTTCCGCTATCATTTCACTGCCATGTTTTCCATCGTTCGCTATC
>DASYTA010000156.1:0-6029 GCA_036002745.1 Cyclobacteriaceae bacterium
TTGTCGTAAAATATTTTCAGCTCGCTGCTCGCTCGTGCTATAAACTGCTGAAGTCAATCCATATTCTGTGTCATTCATCAGAGCAACAGCTTCTGCATCATCTTTCACTTTCATTATTCCAATCACCGGTCCAAATGATTCTTCGCGCATGGCACTCATAGAGTGATTGACGTCAACAAGCACCGTTGGTTCAAAATAAAATCCTTTTCCAGAGATTGGTTTTCCTCCTAGCAAAATCTTCGCTCCTTTTTGCGCAGCTTCATCTACTTGCTGCTTTAAAAAACTGGCCTGTTCCTTTCTACTTAGTGCACCAATATAAACTCCCTCTTCAGTAGGTTTTCCAATTTTCCAAGTCTTCACTTCTTTTACAAATTCTTCCACGTAGCGATCATAGACTTTTTCGTGGACATAAATTCTCTCTACGGCGCAACAACTCTGCCCATTATTATAGAATGCACCATCGGCTGTTCCTACCGCCACCGATTTAATATCTGCAACATCATCCGTTACATACAAAGGATCTTTGCCACCAAGTTCACATTGGCAAGGCACCATTTTACTTGCTACTTTTTCGTAAATGTATTTTCCCGTCTTATAAGATCCGGTAAAAAAATATCCATCAAAAGAAGTATTGAGTAAAATCTCGCCGACATTTTTCGCACCAATCGCCACATGAAATACAGAAGATGGAACACCAGCTTGTTTTAACAATTTTTCAATTTCAAGTCCCGTGAGTGATGAGTATTCTGACGGCTTGTACATCACTGCATTTCCAGCTAACAAAGCAGGCACAAATACATTTACGCCAACGAGGTACGGGTAATTCCAGGCTGAAATATTCGCGATAACGCCGAGAGGTTCATAAGCAATCTTTTCAATAAGACCAGGTTGCTGAACCATCGTTTCATCTGACAAATATTTCGCTGCATTTTCAGTCAGCCATTGAATTCTCGCACCAGCTCCATTGATTTCATTTCTCGATTGTTGCAAAGGCTTACCGACTTCGGAGGTTAACGTAAGGGCGAGGGATTCTATGTTCGACTTTAATAACTCAGCAAACCTCTGCAGAATGCTAACGCGTTTTTCGAGAAGAACTTTACTCCACTCAGGTTGAGCAGATTTAAGTTCAGCGAACTTCTTACTTATTGATTTCTCATCATCCTCGGAAAGGTCTTTGATAATTTCCTCAGTGGCTGGATTTACAACTTTCATAACTTAAGTTTTCTTGCACTTTCCAAGAAAGCATTTTTAATATTTTTTGACAAAGGACTATTTTGATCAATCATCCGCTCAGGATGCCATTGTATCGCTAGCAAAAATGGACCTTCACTTCGTTCAATTCCCTCGATAGTTCCATCCATGGCAGTAGAATTAATTTTTAATTCTTTTCCAAGTTTATCTATTGACTGGTGATGTGAACTATTCACCTCACCTTGATTCGCATTAGCTATTTCTTTTAGCAATGTATTATCACTCACTTTTACTTTGTGAATCTTATCCACTTCAGTAACACGTCTGTGAATCTTGTTTAACTCTCCAAGATCTTGTTTCAGCGTGCCACCCAAAGTACAATTGATCAATTGTAAACCTCTACACACGCCCAGTACAGGCAATTTATTTTCCTGAGCTTTTTTAAATGTATCAATTTCAAATTCATCCCGATCTTCAACGAATTCGTCAGGTGCGTTTGGATAGTGGATTTCCTTACTACCGTAGAATCTTGGATGGACATCATCTCCACCTGTGATCAGTATACCATCGCATTTTGCAACATCATTCAAATTTGAAAATTGATGACCAAGGCGAATTACTTCAACATCCGGTTCTGATAACATCCAACGTTCATAGTTGGGATACTTTTCACAGTCGGTAATGCCGATAGTCACGCTCTTGCTCACAACGCCTTCTGATAAAGTTGTTTGAAGTCTTCGCGCGATACGGGTTTAGGATTATTAGGATGAGCAAAGTCAGCAATCGCCAAATCGGCAAGCGGTTCAACATGTTCTTGCTTTACTCCTATGTCATGAAGTTTATGAGGAATATTGACTTTTGAGTTGAGGTCGAATAAATATTTTACAACTGCCTCACCTGTTTCATCTTTCAATTCAAGCGTTCGTGCAATGCGTTTGAATTTATTTTCAAAACCTTTGATATTGAATTCCATTCCATAAGGAATATTCACTGCGTTCGCTAGTCCGTGATGCGTATCTAATAATGATGAAAGCGGGTGAGCCAACGAATGGACTACACCCAATCCTTTTTGAAACGCAATTGCTCCCATCAACGAAGCAATAAGCATTTTACTTCTTGATTCCAGATCAGGTTTATTCGTTGCTTTCTCTAACGACTGACTTATCAACGAAATTCCTTCCAATGCTATCCCTTCACAAAGTGGATGCGGCATCTTCGCCAAGTATGCTTCCATGTTGTGCGTCAATGCATCCATACCTGTAGCAGCTGTAATGAAAGCAGGCAACTCCATCGTAAGCATCGGATCAGCAAAAACAATTTTTGCCAACAGCTTCGGAGAAAATAAAATCTTCTTTTGATGAGTCTCATCATCGGCAATGATGGCACTCCGGCCAACTTCACTTCCTGTTCCTGCTGTTGTTGGAATAGTTAAGAAATGAGGAACATCATTCGTTACATAAACATCGCCACCAATCAGGTCATCGTATTTGAAAAGATCTTCGCGATGGTTTATTCTCAGGACTATTGCACGTGCAACATCCAATGCCGCGCCACCTCCAATGCCGATGATAGAATCTCTTTTGGTCCGATCAAAAACATCCGTTCCTTTATATACATCCGACTTCACAGGGTTTTTATGAATGTCATGAAAAACTTCAACTGACAAATTCTTTTTCTTCAAATCATTTACGATGGTCTTAAAGAAACCGAGCTGAGCTACCGTTGGATCAGTGACGATTAGCGGTTTCGATAAATTATTTTTGGTGAGATAATCACCCAGCTCATTAACCGAACCCGCGCCAAAGCGAATGATGGTTGGAAAATTGTATTGATAGATTTTATCAAATGTCATAAACAAAAATAGCTAATTCTTTTGAAGGGAATTAGCAGCAGTTTTATGAAATAATTAAATCGGCACTTAGTAATTATTTGTATAATTGATAATGTCAAAATTACTCCTTCTCGCTTTTTTCATCAGTTCGTCATTCACCGTTCTATTCAGCCAAAAAGTAATCAGAGGCAAAGTCATAGAATCTAATACCAACAATCCAATTCCCTATGCTAATATTGGAATACGCAATTCGTCAGTCGGCACAATCTCCAATGCAGATGGAACATTCTTGGCAAGCGTTCCCGACGATCATCTTAAAGATACAGTCACATTTTCAGCATTAGGATATTTGCATCAATCCATTCCAGTTGCCCAACTAAATTCAAACAACAGTGTAACAATAATTCTGAGTACAAAGGAAACATTTCTGCAAGAAGTGACTATATCTTCAAAAAGAGAGAAGGCTAAAGAATTCGATCTTGGCAATCGGTATTCAAAAGGCGGCTTGAACATGAGCTCGGCGGAGGAAGCAACAGCTGGAGCATCGGTAGCTTTGCTCGTTCAAAACAAGTACCCGAGTTACTATTCCGATTTAATTTATCCCGTCTTTCTTGAAGATGCAAAAGTTAGAATAAATGGAAACACCACGGGCCATTTTAAAATTAGAGTACGATTGTTTGAAGTAGATTCGTTAACGGGTCAACCCGGAAAAGACATGCTGAACGAAAGCATTGTGATTGAATCAGATATGCGAAGCGGCTGGCTCAGGTTCGATTTATCGAAATACAACTTGCAGGTCAACGGTTCATTCTTTCTTGCCTTTGAATGGATCATGGACGAAAAAGACAGAAGTGAATTGAAACAGGTATATCGTGAATTTGAAAAACAGCATCCCGACAAAGTTCTTGATTCAATGACAGTCGATGGCAAGAAGTTGAAAATCAAAAATTACGTAGGCTTCCTCGCCGGAACTTCTTTTGGAGTTTCGATAGAACCATTTTCACTTCATAATTATCAAACCTTCTCGCGAATGAACAGTTTGGGTGAATGGAAACGAGCGCCATATATTCTCACAGCGCGAGTGACTGTAAGCAACGAACCCAATTCACTAAGGACAAAAAAATAGTTAATTCCCTTTACGAGAATTAACTATCTGATTATGATTTAATAAAACTCTAAGCCTCTCCCATCGTTCCTCCAAAGTTCATAGGGAACGTAGGCAAATCATTTGTCTGCTTGATCGGACCGAAGTTGGCTTCGTATTTACTGATGTTGTCTTTCAATGCTGCCAGCAAACGCTTAGCATGCTCAGGAGTAATCACAATACGTGACTTTACTTTCGCTTTCGGTACGCCCGGCATCAAGCGAATAAAATCAATTACAAACTCGCTGTTGGAGTGGGCAATCATCGCAAGGTTAGAATAAACACCTTCAGCAATTTCTTCTGAAAGCTCGATGTTAATTTGATTCTGTTGCTGGGGAGCGTTTTTATCTTCTGCCATAAAAATTCAATTTTCAATTATCAAATATGTCAATCAGTCAATGTTTAAAAGCAAATTAGCCAATGAGTATTTCTCTCATTGGCTAACTCTTCATTTATCATTGACTAATTAATTAGTCTTGTAGTTCTCTTTCTTTCTTACGTTCAGGAGCATTCATCAATTGTTGATACTCCTCTTCCGAGCCTACGATCAGGTTTTCGAAGTGACGCTGACCTGTACCGGCAGGAATCAAATGACCTACAATCACGTTCTCTTTTAAGCCCATGAGTTGATCAGCCTTTCCGCGGATAGCAGCTTCGCTCAACACTTTCGTAGTTTCCTGGAACGATGCAGCACTCAACCAGCTTTCAGTTTTCAACGAAGCTTGAGTAATACCTTGCAACGTTGGTCTTGAAACGGCAGCTAATGCATCACGAACTTCAACTGTCTTCTGATCTTTTCTGCGCAGTGATGAGTTCTCATCACGTAATTCACGACCAGAAATCAATTGACCTACTTTCAAGCGATTTGAATCACCTGCATCCAAAACAATTTTCTTATCGAGGATCTCATCATTCACTTCGCGGAATTCAAATTTGTCAACGTATTCGCCTGGCAAGAAGGTAGTATCACCTGAATCGATGATCTCTACTTTTTGCATCATCTGGCTTACGATCGCTTCGATGTGCTTATCGTTGATCTTCACACCTTGCAGACGGTATACTTCCTGAATTTCATTCACTAAGTATTCTTGTACTGCAGTAGGTCCTTTGATCGACAGGATGTCTGAAGGAGTGATCGCACCATCAGACAATGGTTGACCTGCTCTTACGAAGTCATTGTCCTGAACAAGGATGTGTTTAGACAATGGCACCAAGTACCTCTTCTGCACTCCGTCTTTCGACTCGATGAAGATTTCGCGATTACCGCGTTTGATACCACCGTAAGTAACAACACCATCAATTTCAGAAACCACAGCAGGGTTAGAAGGATTTCTCGCTTCAAACAATTCCGTTACACGTGGCAAACCACCGGTAATATCGCGTGACTTACCCATTGTGCGAGGAATCTTCGCAAGCACCTGACCTGCTTTAATTTTCTCTCCTTCATCAACTGCCAAGTGAGCACCTACCGGAATGTTGTATCCTTTGGTTTCAGTCTTGCCATTAACGATGATAGCAGGGTTTTTCGTCTTATCACGAGTATCCGTGATCACTTTTTCACGGTGACCAGTCTGCTCATCCGATTCTTCTTTGAACGTGATACCTTCGATGATCGCTTCGTAGCCGATGTCTCCATCAAACTCAGAAAGGATAACAGCGTTGTAAGGATCCCAATAGCAAAGCTCTTCGCCCTTCTCAACTTTCTGTCCATCTTTCACACGAAGGAATGCACCATAAGGAACGTTGTTAGCAATGAGTACGCGTTTCTCAGAATCCAAGATCCTGATCTCACCTGTACGACCCATTACTACCTTCACTTTATTGTCATCCTTATCAGTTGTATCAACCGTACGGATCCCTTCA